>CAYNNU010000026.1:0-16400 GCA_964398645.1 uncultured Spirochaeta sp. | reverse complement strand
TCTTTGAACTATGACCTGCCTGAATTGGTTCTTGTTAACTGCAATGACCCCAAAATGAATCTTGCCGACATTACCGCACAAATGCGGGCCGATTCCTGGCTGCATAGCTTTGGTGTTATTGGCTTGTACGACAGCACTACACAAGACGAAGAAAGCCTAAGCAAACAAATTGAAGATATGAACCTCTTGGTTCTGCTGGATATTAAGCGAATCAGAACCCACCTTATTAAATGCATGAATATCATTCTGGAAAACTGGCAACTCATATTCCAACGCGAAGTTACCAACCACTTTATTGAAAACAACAGCGGTTCCTTCACCATCGAAAACGACCCATTATCAGTACCTATATATGCGGGTATTCCCGTAACTAACCTTGCCCATATGGGTTTAATTGAAAACGAAGAGCGCATGCAATTGCAGATTGCTCTCTCCGAGCTCATTATCAATGCAATTGAACATGGAAACTGTAAAATCAATTATGAAGAAAAAAACAAGGCCCTGATGGAGGGTAAATCCATAGTGGAACTCATTGCAGAACGCTGTCTGGACCCGGAAGTAGCAAAAACCAAGGTCTTGTTTTCCTGGGAAACCTCAGCAAGCCACACCACTTTCACAATTCTGGATGAAGGTGACGGTTTTGATGTAGCGGCAATGCGCAAAAAAACCAGCGAACAAGATGTAATGGAATTTCACGGGCGCGGCATTTCAATGGCTGAGTCATTCGTGGGTGAATTAAGCTACAACGAAAAAGGAAACCAGGTAAGCCTGACGATTGCCCACCACGATGCACATACCCGTGAAACCCCCCAAGGTTTTTCGCACGAAGAAATTATTTTACCCAAAAAAGGCGATATTATTTTTCAAGAAGGAGAACGGGGCGATTTTCTGTATTACATTTCAAACGGCAGATTTTCAGTCCACCACAATGGTAAAAAGGTCGGTTCACTCTCGCCAGCGGATATTTTTATGGGCGAAATGAGTTTTTTGCTCAACAACAAACGCAGCGCCCGGGTAACCGCTGACACCGATGGAAAATTGATAAAAATAAGCCGCAAATCTTTCGTGGAAGTTACACGGCAATTTCCCCACTATGGGATTTTCCTTTCTAAACTGCTGGCTAGAAAACTGGTACGCTCCAACCAGGAACGCTCTTCCTAAGAAAAAGGCTGGAAAGAAAAACGGGTATAGACAGAAAACCCCAGAATCATTTCACCATCCATTGTATCTTCACTGGCTGTTGGACAAAAGTATACAAAGGGGCCGCCGGCCAAAGCCGCGCCTATTTCCTCCAAAAAATAAAACGGGCTGGTTAGAACCAGCCCGCATATGAGTAATCGCAAAAGTATTTTTTGTCGTACTATTCTGCATCCTGCGGTTTGCCAAACTTAAAGCGGCCATAAGCAGAGATAACGTAGGGGGCACCATCCATAGTGATATCATCCATACTTAGCGTATTAAATGTGGCACCCACACCCACATCAAACCAATCGGTTAGATGATACCCAAAGGTTACTTGCGGCATGTAGAAGTTTACCAACTCAAAACCACTTACCAAACCAAAATACAACAAGCCGCCACCGGCAACTGACGCCCCAAGGGTAAAGTCAGCTAAATCAATTTCTGCTGAAATTGATGGAAAAGCAGCGTTTATGAGAATAAGAGAAAAAAGACGGGTTCCAAGACCTAGTCGGGCAGGGCCTAGATCCAGCCAGTAATGTACTTGCATCTGCGGCAATACAAAACGATAGTCCGCCAGAGCGGCAACTGCTTCCTCTCCACCTGAAATATCATTTATGCCTGCTTGCATAAGCCAGTGCAAATCCAAATCAAAACGCCCATAATCGGCCCACACCGATACAGGGGCAATACAAAGTGCCAACAACAGTACAATTGCTATTTTTTTCATATTTCCTCCTAAAGAAACCAAGCAACACTAGAAAAATAGCACATATTCCAGGAAAAATCAAAAAAGATCTTTTTTAACGCAATAAAAATGCGGAATAATTGCTAAACATCAAAATTCGGAGTATCTTATTTCTGTATGAAAATCAAACACGATAGAATTCGTTTTAGTTGGATTGAACTGAAGAACGGAGAAACAATAGCATTTCGACAAAAGGGACAGGGTGATACTGCTATCATTCTTGTGCACGGGAACACCGGTTCATCCAAGCACTGGCGCTTGCTGATGGAACAATTACCGGAACACTACGCTGTGTATGCCCCGGATCTTCGCGGATTTGGTGACTCTACCTACACTGAACCGATACAAAGCATAGAAGATTTTTCCAAGGATCTTTTCCTTTTTGCCGAAGCCATGGAACTCAAATCATTTATTCTTGCCGGCTGGTCACTTGGTGGTGCAGTCTGTATGCAATTTGCCGCTGAACATCCAAAAATGGTAAAAAAACTCATACTTATGGCATCGGCCGGGGTACGGGGATTTCCGGTTAGCAAACGAGGATTGTTTAAACGTCCTATTAACGGCCAGTACCTTACCGACCACGAAAGCCTGTATAAAGAACTCAAACCCATGGTAAAGGCTATGCGCCAGCGCACAGACTGGATTATCCGAACAGCCTTGGACTTCAGCCTTTTCAACGTTCAGCGCCCCAGCCGCGAGCATCAGGACGAACTGGTTAGAGTTGTATTCCAACAGCGCAATCTTGTGGATGTAAATTATGCACTTGCGTATTTTAATATTTCCCACGAAAGCAATGGTGTAGTAGATGGCAATGGCATGGTAGACAATATCACCGCACCGACTCTTGTTTTACAAGGCGACCGTGACATGGTTGTGAACCAGGAAATTGCCGAAACAACGGTAAACAGCATTGGCGAGAATGCCCGTCTGGTTATTTTGGGCGGTTGCGGACACTACCCTCTCTTAGACGATATTGACGCAGTCAGCAAAGAATACCTGTCCTTTATTGAAAACCACGAAGGTGAACGCCTGCGGCGGATAAAAATCAACGTAAAAAATGCCCCTATTCTAGAAAAACTAGGCAAAGTTCTGGTTCGATTAAATCCTTTGCGCCCGCATGTGGACATTCCTTAGAACCGTTTTTTAACTCAATTCACCTTCAAGCGCAAAGTCGGCATTCGGCCGCCAACGGAAGTACTCTGCCTCCAGCCGCTTTGCCAGCTGAGTAAGCGTTTTGCCTGGGTTTGGCAAAAAGCTTGCCTGTTCAATTTCACGACAAACTGCCGCAGGAGTAGATCCACCGAATTGGGATAGCACCCCATACAATGAATGGGCAATGCGGGCAAGGCGTTTCCAATCACCCTTATCTATTGCTATCTGAATCTGGACAAAATCTTCCTGTTCAATTTGATTCATACGGGCATGGACTGCCTCGAGATAATCATTTTCGGCAACGATTTCCTGATATTCCTTTGAGCTAACATGTCTAACTTTTTTATCGGGGAATAAGGTATTCAGCATATCCTGAAGGGCTTCCAGCCGAAGTGGCTTTTCTAACATGGCCTGCATTCCTGAATTTTTCACTTCGGCGGCTTTTTCACGACTGGAATAGGCGGTTACGGCAACAATCGGCATATGATTCAAATGCTCCATATCACGGCGGATTATTCGACTCGCAGCACAACCGCCAAGCCCTGGCATATTACAATCCATCAACACCAGATCAAAACTTTCATTTTCCAAAGAATCAATCGCACTATAGCCATTTTCAGCTTCCTGTGTTTCTATTCCCAGGGCCCGCAAAAAGCCACAAGCAACCAAGCGGTTTACAGCGTTGTCATCAACCACCAGCACCCTTCCACCAAAAGAGGCTGACACAGAATCTGATGCACTCTCTACTCGCGGCACCGCAGTATAGCCGGCAAGCTGAATAAGCATGGGGCGGGAAATTGGATTTACAGCCTTTTTCATCTCACCGCCTGGTAAAATCATATGAACTCCGCCGTCGCGAACAACAAGCACCGGCAGAGACTGTTTCTCGTTATCAGGACATACATTGACTTCTGCATCACTGCGGCAATGGGCCATTCGCTCTAGGGCTTTTCCCAAAACTGGCTCATCGGCACGGCACTGCCAAAGCACTTTCCCATCCGGAAAAATGGGTACTTTCAAATCCTCATTACTTTCAAGTGACTTTGCCGGTATATGCAGCGAAAAGGTGCTTCCCTCAATTGATGTATGATCCAGTTGTAGCCTGCCCCCTAAAAGCTCAGCCAATTCACGGCCAATCGACAAACCAAGGCCGGTACCACTTGGAGCATCTTCACGTTCTGCCCGTACAAAACGTGAAAAAATGGCCTCTTTCAATTCATCAGGGATTCCCGGACCAGTATCCATAACCCGCATCATCACATTTTCATCGCGGTATTGGATTTCCAGGATCACCCAGCCATTGGTGGTATATTTCACCGCATTACCCACAATATTCACCAGTATCTGACGCAATCTATCTTGATCTGCTAAAATTATGCGGGGAACACCTGGTTTTATATCCAACAACAAAAGAAGCCCATCCTGGTCTGCTGCAGAAGCGAACATCCCAATAACTCCCTCGGCTAAACTATGAATATCAACCGCCTTGGATTGAATCTCGACATTTCCTTTATCCAGGGAAGCGAGCTCCAGCATTTCATTAACCCTGGCCAAAAGGGAAGATGCCGATTCCTGCAGCACATGCATATAGTGCTGCTTTTGTTGCTCATTTCCGCCCAGACGGAGTAGTTGCACTGTGCCAAGAATTCCATTCAAGGGAGTTCGCATTTCGTGCGACATGTTGGCGATAAAATCATCTTTTACCCGATTTGCCAATTCCAGGCTTTTTTGCTTCCGCTCGTTTTCCTGCTGTAAATCGTACAGATCACGCCGCAGAACATCGACCGCCTCTGCAATCTGCTGCATGTCACTACCCGGTGGATATTTCTGTTCCTCTTCTGCTTGCTGGTGATACTCTTTGTCCCATACAACTCTGGCAAGCATGCGTAATAGCTCGGAGGTTTCCTTTTTCATGCCCCCGGTAAAGGAACTGCGCAAACCACCAAACTCCTTATTTGATTGCACTGTACTCAAAGCTTCATGGTAATTGCGACAAATAAACATCTTGTCCGACATGCTTGTCAGAAGCATGGCCATTTTTACCATTGCCCTCACCGGTCCCCGCATGCCGAAAAATACAACCAGTTCAATTTTTGAAACGAGATTTTTCAGATTGCGAATGGTCGCGAGTCGGTTTTTCAGCGGCGGCGCCACCAGTTCACTGTAATCAAATAGAAAATAAAACTTTTCACCTTTATGGGAGATGCTATCAATCACCCCCAGAATATGATCGACGGTTCGCTCCACCTCACCTGCCTGAGGTTTCCCGCTAGGCTGATAAATAAAAATTTGCTCGCCCACTTGAGTAATACGGGCACGGTAGGTCTTATCTTGCGAAAAGAAGGTCCATTCAGGACGAAGGATAATGGGTAAACCGGTAACCGGACAAACATCGGATGAATAATATAAAAACGACATTATCTGTTAGGAATTATACCACATCTTTTCGTTTTTACCAGTTAGGTTTTTTTAAAAAAAGGAATCAGGCTGAATCGTAGGCGGCAAAATAATATACCGGGGCCCCGGTTCGGCGCCGTTCCAGGCGACATTCACCCCTCTGCACAGAATTCTCCAGGCTTTGCTTGGCAAGCTCGAGTGAAATTCCGGCTTCTATGGCTAGATCTCCAGGCAATACCTCACCCTTGTGCCGGCTTGCGATCTTTTCAATTGCTTTTGCAATAACAGTTTGTTCTGCTGCACCAGTGTGTATATTCCCTTTTACAGTTTGCTGTCCCGGATTCTCCTGGCCAGTTGTTTTACGAAAAGCTCCCTCATTCCGCCCTGCCCGATCAACAGCCATAAAGGGAATAAGAAATGCATCAACAAAGGTACCAATACCAAGCAAGCCGGCGGTAAAGAGATAGATGAGCCCGGATATCGGCCTTCCCAAATAAAAACGATGCAAACCAGCAACGCCAAAAAAAGAAAAGATCCATAATATATAAGAAATCACCATTCGTTTCATTATTTCACCCACTGCTCATCATCTCGGTATATTCGAATTCGGCCCTGCTCCTGCAGTTTACGTAAATGTGCAATAAAATCTTTGGCCGCGGCATCCACTTCGCTACGCAACTGAGCACCCATATGGGAATACTCGGAGGCAATCAATTCCTGCCGTCCACTTGAGACATTGCGCATAATCTTTTCCCGGATATCCTGTGCTTTTCCTTTGAGTAATAAAGCAATCTCGCTATCGGAAAATTCTTGTAAAACCTCTTGTAGATCCCTGTCTTCAATTATCAAAATTGTATCAATGGTAAACAGATGTTCGCGAACCCGCTCGGAAACATCCGGAGCATCCTCTTCCAGCACTCCCATTATCCGCTCTTCGGTACGCAAATCGGCATGTTTCAATATTGCAGCCAGGCGGGAACTTCCATCAATCTGTTCACTAATAGTATGAGCATGATCTCGAATAATATCCCGCAGCTTATCCGCAACCCGGTCGAGCACAGCACTGTCCACTTCTCCGGCACGGGCAATCCGTTTGGCCAGCTCAAAACGGCGATCAGCATCAAACTGTTCCAGTATTTTTGATGACAAGGCGGCAGGAATTCCACTAAGTACTATCGCAATGACCGGGACGGATTCCTCTCTGAGTAAAATCTGCAATTGCCGGGGATCCATATCCTGTAAAAATGAAAAGCGATTCGGCCGGGCATCGGGAACCGCCTTGTAGAGTAGCTGTTTGCCATATTCATCGCCAAACGCACGAACAAGCATTGCCTGTGCTGTATCTACACCGCCAATAATCCGGCCATCTTCATGCTCACGCATGCGCTCAAAACGTTCAAGCACGGACTGGACTTCACTACGACGGATATAACGGCTTCTGGCAATTTCGCCGGACAAGCGCTCGACTATATCCTCGGGTAAAAAACGCAGAATAGCGGCTGCTTCATCTTGGCCAACCAGCATCAAAAAAGCTGCAACCTGCTGGAATTTATCCGCACCCGATTTTTCATCGGCAACCATCTTTAAAAGGCCTTTCAATGATTCAGGAGGCAGTTTTTCGCTCTTCATACTTTTACTCTATCCGCTCTATCCAAAGCTGGCAAGCACTGCTATCACAGGTTTAGGCGGCTGAGCAAATTGGCGGCCGCAAAGACCTCGGTATCGTAAATTGGATAAATGTGATTGTACACCTTCAAAAAGGTTAATTCGCTTGCGCCCATATCCGAACGATCAATATATCTGGCATAGGAGCCAAAATCCGACTCCAACATCAGGAAATCTGTATCATCAAGGCGGGAGGTGTTAAATGTACCAGTAGTTTGCGTTGCAGTAAGCCCAGCTGCTGCACCCGCTCCATACGTTTCATAACATCTTTGCGGGTAATCATACTCAGCAAAAATACTGAAATAATGAATAGCACCGGGGGCCGTCATGGTCGCTCCATCGTATCTGCCAAAGTTATTATTTTCAGACAAATCCCAGAGGCTGCCATTACTGTCCCAGTCCGGATCGGTGACCTCACTGCCTAAACCGTAATTCCCGCCGGAAAATAAAATCATGCTTCCGACTTTTTCCATGCGGCGATCGCTCGTATCAAAGCTTCCATTGCTTTGAAAGCCTAGTGTATAGCCGCGAGCCAACTGGTCGCCCATGGAAAGCGCTATGATATCTACCTTTTCGGCACCAGTGTATTCAAGTACAGCATCGATAAATCGACGGACATCATCAATGTTACTCCGGACCCCTTGTGCATCGCCTCCAGCCGGCGATTCTCCCATATATGAAACTCCCCACAAATGAGCCTCGGTATAGCCGTTATTGAGTAAAAAATCTTTCAAACACTGACTGCCGGGAGCCCCACCCAAGGAATTCACTGACCAGTTTTCTGCCACGCCCCCATTGCCATGCAAAAACACAATCGGACGCAAAGAAGATGCATCCAAGGCCGCTCTGGTGGCCGTCTGGTCTTGTAGGCCCCCAAAGCCGGTGAGCACACTTCCATTTCCACTGCCACCAGTATCCATCAATATTGGAAAATCATCGGGAAAACCGGTATCAACTGGCAGATCATTTACACCAAGCGGTCCATTACAGGCCCAAACGCCAATCAATCCTGAAAGAAAGAAGAACAATAACAGACTATTTTTTATGTTTCTCATTATCTAAATAGTATCCCGGAGGAAACAGTATTTCAATACGTGGAACATACATGGGGAAATCTCCAAAATTCGTAGGGACTGTCCCCGAGGCGGGTTGACAGCTTTTCAGCAATCCGGTATAAGTATCTTCACGCGCGCCGCTGTAGCTCAGTTGGTAGAGCAATGGACTGAAAATCCATGTGTCATCGGTTCAAATCCGATCGGCGGCAGCACTAACCGGAACTGCTTAGCAGCTCCGGTTTTTTTGTGCCGTTTTTACTACACAAGTGTCAAAGAACGCACCCACTCCAAAGCTTCTGCCAGGCAACCGTCTGTATCCTTGGCAACATCACGAAAATCCTTTGCGCCCATCCACTGGTTTGCCTTTTCCACCAGCTTTTTTGCCCGCATTTCAACCTTACCCGGCCCGCCCTCGTGGGTGCTAAAGAAATACACTTGCTTGCCACTAAGCAAACCGCTATCCAAAAACGTGCGGATTGCCGGGGCGTAGGAAAATGACCACACGGGGGTGCCGATAAATACCTGCGCGTACTCAGAAAAATCAACATCAAACGACTCAAGATCAGGCTTGGATTTCATAACCACCTGTTTGCCGCCCCATAAATATTTACTGAAACCCGTGCTTTGCATCTCTTTTTTCGGGCGTAAGCGCAAAGTAGCCGCGCCAATTTCCTGCGCAATCGCTTGTGCAATTATTTCTGTATTCCCTTCATAGGAATAATACACTACCAATGTTTTTGTATTCATGATGTAATTATACACACATTCCCTTTCCGGAGCAAAAATGAACCAGTTTATCTACAAAAAAGTACATGCCTTTTCTGATGGCAGGTCCAACGGCAATCCTGCTGCCTTTCTTTTTACCGGCGAGACACAATTGTCACCCCAGCGAATGCTGGAAATTGCCAAAGAACACAAGGGCTTTGTTTCAGAGGTTGTATTTGTTTCCCAGTCCGGCAAGGCAAACATGAAACTCACTTATTATTCCTCGGAATGTGAGGTTGATTTTTGCGGTCACGGTACCATTGCCACCATGTATGAACTAATCCGAACACACCCGGATTTAGTACAAGAGGAAAAATTACTAGTAGAAACACATAAAAAAGGTCTTATTACAGTATACAATAAACTCATTGATGAGGATTCAGTATATATTTGCGCGCCTGAGCCTACATATTTCTCTCATGCCATCCCCACAGCTAGCATTGCAGAACAACTTGGTTTACAGACCGACTCAATATCCTCAGAACACCCTATAGAAATAATTGATGCCGGCCTAAAAACGCTTATAGTACCAATTTCTACCCTTGGCACTGCAATTCGAATATGGCCGGACGAAAATACACTCCAAGAGTTTTGCCTCAAAAACGAGATCGATATCATTCTTGTTTTTTCCTTGGAAACTGAAGCATCCTCCTGCTTCGCTCACACACGGGTGTTTGCTCCAAAATTTGGGTACCTAGAAGATCCTGCAACCGGTTCCGGCAATAGCGCTTTCGGCAATTACCTTTTGAAAAACAGGCTTTGGGATGGGCAGGCCATAACAATTGAACAGGGGCCGAAAAATTCAATTTTCAACCACGTGAAACTGCGTTTTGAAAAGAATGATCTTCTTTTTGGCGGGAAAGCCCGCCTCATAATTGAAGGAACATACCATGCGTAAGCTTCTGACAGACATTTTCCTTTTCTACTGACCGGTAGAACGAATCGGCAGGCAAAAAAGGTGTTCACAGCAGCCAGTAGCTTTCTTTTGGTTGTGAAAGGAAAATAAGGTCATCACAGGGCGATCATCATGTTCCCAGGGGACTTTTGGCAACCACTGACTCATAAGCATGCGCCAGATAAACCGATGTTTCTGGGGAGGAGCAACAATCGGTAGTGTAGCCCAAAGACCGCCGGCAATTTCGCGACGATTGTAAACCGCATCACAAGGGATGTCCTCTGGAATGAGTACGCCAATATCATGTCGGCGGAAATCGGGCTCCGTGAACTCTGGACGATCAGGGGTAATACCAATCTTGTATATGTGTGTTTCCGGCAAACGTTCTGACAAACTTCCTGCCCAAAACCACAAACCGAATGCATTCGCCTCTAGCCGATCAATAGCCAGACGGCCGAAATGGCGGCAATACACCAAACTTGCAGGATCCCGCCGATGAAAACCTACTTTGGAAAAACTGCGCAAACTTTCAAATAATTCTTCCCCTAGTCCTTTCCGGATATTCTCTAATTTATATCCTTCAAAGATGTCCAGATCAATTCTTGTACTTAATACATGCCCTTTGAAATGTTTGCGCGCTATAGCTGAAAAGTTTTCAATGTTGCGAAAATCAAAATACGAGCGCAAATCACGGGCAGAAATATCATAATAGCTTCGAAAAGCCCGGCCAAAGTTGCTGCTGGCAGAAAAACCACAACGGTCGGAAACCTCCCCGATACAAAAAGATGGATTGTATATCAATAATCTAATTGCCTTTTCCAAGCGCAAACGCTGCAGGTACTTTATAGCTGTTACCCCAAATGCCTGCTGGAATACCCTATGAAAATGAAAACGCGACATATTTGCCACGTTAGCAAAGTCTTGTAACTCAAGCGGCAAATGAATACTGCTGTCCATAAAATCCAGCACCTGATTCAGTCTGACGGTATATTGTGCTTCCATGCATACTCCATAGCAATTTTGGATAACTTTTGCGCATTTATCAACGAAAAATTAGCAAATAGACAAAACTATTTTTGTTTTTTCTCCATTAAGCTATACCAGAGAGAAACAAAGGAGAACCCGATGAAAAAAATTATAAAGCACAGCACAGGGCTATTTTGCTTGCTATTGGTATGTTCATCACTAACATTCTGTACACAAACTGGCAGCACGCCGCAAAATTCACCTACCACAGTTGAGCCAGCTGCACAGCAACCCCCAGAACCGGAAACCTACTGGATTGAGAACAATGAAACTATCAATCTGACCTTGGCCGTGCCGCTGGCAGCAATCCAGGATATGTTACCGCCGGAAACAAGGCCGCAAATAATCGAAGGTCGTAGCCCGGAATCAGTTCCGCTGTGGGTGTCGATCAGCAAGCGGGAAACCCCGGATATGCCAATCGAAGATGGTGTATATCATTTCATTATGATGGGAACAGTTGTTGAGTTTCAGGGTAAAACCTACTCCCTTCCATTGTTTCATCTTGTAGATGATGCCTTTGTTCAACGGATTTTTCCACGAATGACTCCGAAGCGGGCAGAACTTGGAGATATTACATATTCACGTAACGGCAACGATTTTGAGGCAACAGTTAGCGCAAATAATACCCAAATTTTACACCTGCAGGCCAACCTTGAACAAGCGGCCCAATATGAACCTTCTCCGGAATTGATTATCTACCGCTATACTGCTGGAACTACACCTGAAGCACCACCCCGTGTACAGGAACTACATGAAAACGAAATCAGCAATATTTCTGTGCATGAATCTTTAACCGGCACAGCAAATCTAGAAATCAATACAGGTGCTGATGGTTTTACCAGCAGACTCTTAGGTTATTCGCTAATGAGAGTCAGATATGTACGTAACAGCTATAACTTCACCTATTTAGGAAGAGTTCATAATTATCTTGCCGGACAGGAAACCGAAATTACCGCCCAATTCCCTGCTGATTTTCCGCTTATTGTGGATGCAGGCGGATTAGGGAACGGTAACCCAATAGGTGGTTTTGGAGGCGATCAAAACATGAATCGTAGTCAGCACCGCCAGGCTATTCAGGAATCAGGGAGTCGGCCAATAATTCTGATTCACGGAAACGGCACCCCATCAATCATTTGGAAAGAAGCAGTTTGGCCTGAAGCTGAACAAACCGGCTTTTCGGTGTACCAAGGCTTGCAGCAGGCAGGCTACGGCAACACACATATTTGGGCTTTGAATTATCAGGGCGAACGGGGAACCCTTGATGGCCAGCGTGCATCATCTGAACCTGCACGAAGTAATATTGATGATGTCCGTCGATTTATCGATGCAGTCCTTGATTATACTGGCGCACAAAAGGTAGATATCATTGCTGTTTCCCTTGGCTGTCACATGCTTCGCGGCTACTTGCTTGGACTGCAATCAGACGGCACTTTCGACCCCGATGCACGGCGCCTGGAAAAAGTAGAGAACGTAGTTCTTCTTTCCGGGGGCAATTATGGTCTGGGCAACTCGGCAAGTGCGGACTGGGACTCAGGCAGCAGTCTGTTCAGTATTGACCCAGCGGCAAACGGGCAAAACAGTTTCATGTTGGTTGATGGAGAGATTAATATGACTCCTGGCGATATTCACTACTTCACTATCTATCCTGAATATGACTTTACCCAAGCAATGTACCGCCGCACCGGAGGAGCACATCCCTTGAATCCCGTGCACACATCCCAACTCGGTGATGCAGAAGGCTTTATGATACCGCATGACTATGACGACTCGCTGTATATCGACCGAAGTACGCAAGGACAACAATGGTTTTCTGATCCCTTGGCCTACCTGCATACAAACCATGTTCATGCATTATTTGATGCACGCATATTTGAAAACTATATTCTGCCAAATCTGAAATAAAGGAGTAGAATTATGATCAATACAGCACTTGTTACCGGGGCTAACGGACATCTAGGAAATACCATAGTCCGGAAACTATTAACAAAAGGATTCCACGTAAAGGCTGGAGTCCGCGATCTGCAGAATACAGATCCCTTTAAGGGATTGAATGTAGAATTAGTTGAGCTGGATCTACTCAAGCCGGAAACCATCTCCCCCGCTTTGCAGGACGTTTCCATTGTCTTTCACTGTGCGGCGGTGTTCAAACACTGGGCACCTGATCCGGAAAATGAAATTATCCAGGCAAATATGAAAATCAACCAGAACCTGTTTTCCTGCCCGGCGATACAACAAGTAGAAAAAATTGTATTTGTAAGTAGCATTACCGCACTGGATTATGGAGAGACACCTTTACACGAAGGCAGCTGGAATTCTAATCAGGACAACCCTTATGCGGTATCAAAAACCCGCACGGAAAAATTTGCATTGCAGTGTGCAGCAGAACAAAAGCTGGATTTGGTCAGCATTCTACCAGCTGCAATTATCGGTCCATTCTACAACAATCGTCTAACCCCCAGCATGGAATACCTAGCAGGTATTATCAGCGGACAAGCGATGGCCGATCCCTGCTTTTCCTTCAATTATATTCATGTTGATGATGTGGCGGAGGGCGCAATTATGGCCGCAAAAAAAGGAAAATCAGGAGAACGCTATATTTTAGGAAGCGAGAAGCAAATAACAACAACTGAAATATTTGCTATCGCCAACAAGATCAATCCAGCTGTGCAAATTCCGGCAAAAATGAACAAACTTTCCTTGCAAAACTTTGCTGCCATGCAAGAAGCTGCAAGTCGTCAAAGCATGACAGCACCGCTACTTAGCCAATATGAGGTTGATACCTATTATGAGGCTGATCTTTCTATTGATATGAGCAAATCGCGGCAAGACTTGGGCTTCTTTTCCCGGCCGGTAACAGATGCACTGATTGACACCTTTTATTTTCTAAATTCCTGGAGGAACGTATGAACGGAACAAAAAAAAATCTTGTTTCAAGCCTGCTCTTATTGAGCGCAGTAACAATTTTTCTTGCAAGCTGCGGCAATAGCGCACAAGAACACCAGCCGCCACAGGCAGAACATCCTGATATCGAGGCATTTGTTGTTTGTAATACATACTGGGGAAATATTGCACAAATTCAGCAAGACGAACCCGAAACAGTTTTGCAGCAGCCAGAATCTGGGAAACTGTTAATCATGTTTTTATACGACACACCCGCCATTGATACCATAGAATCGATTACCGCCTATGGCCCGAATGAGTATAAGAAAAATTTTGCTCTACAACCCTATACACGCCAAAACCTGAATGGCTATTCTACCGGTAGTGATTCCTACCTTTCGTTTATGTTTTATGATACAGACGGTTTTCTGGAAGACGGCGAATATACAATCGACATTGAATACACTGACGGTTTTGTTAGCTCAATAACAAAAACTTTGAATTTCGACAGGGAATTACTAGATACCTACCTAGAAATGCAAAAAGATTTTTCGCCGGCAGGAAATGTTGCCCTAAATGCCGATGACACTGTAGTTCTTGAATGGCCCATGCCAGAAACAGGCCAATACTTTGCTGTAACACGACTAAAAGAATATGTTCCAAACGATCCTTTTTATCAAAACATCCTCTATTGGGATAATATTTTTTACCGGCAGGGAAATGCAGGACTTGGCAGAAGCAGCATGCAAATACCTGCAGACCTAATTGAACCGGGCGTACAATACACCTGGTTCACCGAAATTCTGGATAGCAACAAGCTGGAGGATGTAAACACCGCAATCTTCTGCCCATTTCAGTATTTTCAGATAGCTGAATAAGCAGGGTCACAAAAAAAGGCCGGCTCCGCATAGCGAAGTCGGCCCTGTTTTTTCACGATAGATCGTTCTTGACCCTTATTGGGCGACCTCTGCTGGTATCTTAGCCGGCGCACTTGCTTTTGCCTTTTTACTAATATCCAGCTGAAAAGCAATTGGCCCACGAGATTCGCGTCCAAGGGCATCGGTGAACCGACCGTTAACCGGCGATTTTTTGGAATAAGGACTGGTCATAATTGCAACGTGTCCGCCAAAAAATGCAACCGATTCAAAATAGCCGCTATCTTCCAAAAAGTGATTCGCATCAGTAGCACACTCAGGTGTAACAAGGTCATCTTTTATTGCATAGGATTGATACCAATATACCTTTTGCTTGGCCAAATCCTTGATGTTATATTTCTTGCCAAAAAGTGTTACCGGCAAGGTTCCATCCGGAGCGATCTTTTCATAAAAGGAAACTGAGCTCAACTGAGCGATGTCAAAAGGCAAATGCACACGTTCTTTTAACAGCCAGCGAAACAAGGCGGCTACAGTTTTTCCGGGGTTCAGATTTGTTTTGCGATACAAGGATGCTTGATCCAGCACCTTAACCAGGGGCTGTTCCCGCTCGATAGCGATCATCCGCATTCCCATACTCAAAAGAAATCCATTTGCAACCTTATTTCCACTGGGCATAGGAACGGTGAGATATTCTTCGGAAACCCTAGGCATACTGTTGATGCCGGTGTTGTAAGTACCATCAATCGGTGCAACATTGGTAATCAATGTATCAACTGAATCCTTCATTTTTCCAGTAAGAATCCCAAGCAAGGATGTATATCCCCCCTGACAAACCCCGTTAAGGGTTACTTTCTGTTTGTGTTTTTTGGTCAGAAATGTACACAGCTCATTTGTTTCAAGCACATCATCCTCGGCACGCATGGTTTGCACGGCCTCAGTTACCAAAATATCTTTTACAATGCGCACATAGGTTGGAATGCCTTCATTGGCAAATGCATGAGCGTAACTTTTGTCCTGCCCCGGCAGGAAGGACATGATATGAGCACCAAGCAAATATGGTGCAACAAGCAATACCGGTTTCAGGCTGTTATCAACCTTTACGCCTTTTTTATTCGGCTGAATCTGATACATCTCAAAACAGGGGGTTTCGTGCACCAAGTCAAAACCGGGTTTACCTAGCTGAAAACCAAACTCATCACCAATCGCCTCGATATCTTCAGTAAAGTCGGCAACCGCCTCCATTACATCCGCTTCACGCTTCATGAATTCCGCCAGGCTCATACCCTTTCCAGGTACAACACTATTTATTCCAGCGATCACTGCCCCGTGCATCTGCTCGAACATATACTCCATAAACTTCTGCTGGGCAGCCAAAGCACCCTTCAGCATTATTCCCTGATTGCGTTCCCACAAAGCAAAAGACTGAAGGACACTAAAAGGGTTTTTGCGAAGCGCGTTTGTTGCTGTATCTGCAGCAATTTTGTAACTGCTGGCAAACTCTGAGAACTCACGCTCACAGGCCTTATTGAAAGCTGAACGATACCGTAACCAACTTGATGTTACGTCAGGTAATTCTTCAAATAGCGAATACATCTTACATACCTCCGTTATAGCGGGATACTAGCATAAAACGGGCTTTTGGGGAAGGAATTTGCCTTCCCCAAGGCGGCACAGTGTGGAATTGGACCTCCTAGCCGCCTAGCCGCGCATTAAGCGGGTCAGAATATCGTGCAAGCCGCCGCCATTTTCCACATGTGTATAGC
>CAYNNU010000025.1:0-16442 GCA_964398645.1 uncultured Spirochaeta sp. | reverse complement strand
TTGTAATAGTTCCTCCAACTCGCTCAAATGCTTTGTGTTGGATTACTCGTAACATGTTTGCTTGAACTGATACTGGTATTTCTCCAATTTCATCTAAAAAAATTGTTCCACCATCAGCTAGTTCAAACTTACCTCTTTTATCTTGATATGCATCGGTAAAAGCCCCTTTTACATGTCCAAACAACTCACTTTCCAGCAAGTTTTCCGGTAAGGCGGCACAGTTAACCCGAATAAAGGGTTTTGAGGATCTTCCACTGCGCTGATGGACTTGTTCGGCAAAAAGTTCTTTACCGACACCACTTTCGCCGAGTATGAGTACCGAAGACTCAGAAGGAGCAATTTTATCAATGAGCTGTAGCCGTTCTTGAAGCGATGCACTTTGAACAATCAAGGTATGAAATTCATTAGAAACATTTCTCTGCAATTGTTCAATTGTGTGTTGGGCTCTTTCCATTAGGCGAGAATTTTGAACAGTCAATGCCGCTTGATTTGCAAATATCTCAAGCCAGTATAAATCTTCCTGAGTAAAAAATGACCGATCTTTTTTATTTATAATTTCAATAACACCAATAGAGGTATTTTTAATAGCCATTGGTGCCGCTAATATTGCCTGAGTGGTAAAGCCAACTTGTTTGCCAATATCTGCCGAAAAACGGGAGTCGTTATCCACATCCTGCACGATGAGACTACGGTTATTTTCAGCAACCCAGCCTGCTATACCTTCGCCGGGGTTCAGAGAATAGCGTTGAACTTCCGCCCCTTTTGAACCTAATGCAACTTCAAAATAGAGCCTGCCGTTTTCAGGATTAACCAGTAACAGAGATGCTGCCTCCCCATTTGTGAGTTTGGCAGCACTTTCTACAATGCGATTTAACAGTGATGAAGGATCGCTATAGTCAGAATTGATCAACTGATTGATCTCAATAAACGTTTCAAAACGTTTTTGATCAATCGTATTGTTTTTCATAATCCCCCGGCCGGCAGAGTTGCTCCCGTATTTTTCGGTTTTTGCTTACTCAGCCTCATCCTTTTTTAGCAAATCTCCAAGGGTAACGGTACCTTCAGAGCTTTCATCATGGATATATTTTTGCATCTCTTTTTGCTGGCGTTTTCGCTCTAGCTCTCGAATTGAGAGAGAGAGTTTCTGACGGCCTGAATTAAGCTCTGTAATTACTGCTTCTACGGATTCACCAACCGAGTATTTTGCCAAGGCTTCTTCAAAAGATCCCTGACGTGGTTCAATAAGCTGACTTTTGTTAATCAAGCCTTCGATGTTTCCCTGTACCCGTACAAACATACCGAAGTCAGTAATATTTGTAATTTCACCAGTAATGATGCTTCCTTCAGGGTAAGCTGTTTTAAGACTCTTCCATGGATCTTCTTCGAGTTGCTTGATACCTACTCGGATGTTATGGCTTTCTGGATCGATTTGGGTGACCATACATTCAATTTCTTCGCCTTCAGTTAATACAGCTGAAGGATGTTTGTACTTTTGAGTCCAAGAAAGATCCTCAATATGCAAAAATGCATCAATCCCGTCTTCCAGTTCGACAAAAGCACCTGAATTGGTGATTTTCTTTACTGGTCGTGTCAGGCGCATTCCAGGTGTAAATTTCTGAGACATTTCATCCCATGGATTTGGAGTTGCTTGTTTTATTCCAAGTGATACTTTTCCACCCTCTAAATCATAATCAAGGATCATGACTTTTACAGTATCACCAATAGAAAGCATATCTTTGGGATGTTCAATCCGCTTGACCCATGACATTTCGGAGATATGAGCCAATCCTTCAATACCATCTTCTATTTCGATGAATGCACCAAAATCAGTAAGCTTGGTTACTTTTCCATCTACGATCTGATTTGCAGAATATTTTTCTTCGAATGTATCCCAAGGATTATCTGCCATATCTTTCAAACTCAGATTGATTTTCTGGTTCTCATGATCAAGGCGAACTACTTTCAGGGTAAGGGTTTGGCCTTTTTTTACGTAATCTTTCGGTCGTGTTACATGTCCCCAACTCATGTCGTTGATATGCAATAGACCATCGAATCCACCTAAATCAATAAAGGAACCAAAAGATGTAAATGATTTTACGACTCCTTGCACATTGTCACCAACGTGTACATGCAAAAAGAATTCATTTTTCTTTCGCTGTACTTCTTCTTCCAGCCATGCTCGGCGTGAAAGAATAATATTCACTCGGTTATCGCTATAAATTCTTTCTACATAGAACTTTGTCGACATTCCAATATATTCTTCAGGGTTTTCAATGCGGTATAAATCCATTTTTGAAATTGGATTAAACCCCTTAATATTTCCGGGCATACGAATTTCAAATCCGCCCTTAACGCTTTTGGCAACTTTTCCGCCAATTGGTTCTTTTTCGTTGAATGCCTGCTTGATTGTTTTCCAAAAAACGCGTTCATCAGCTTTGCGTTTTGAAACAACAAGCGGTTCCATCTTTGATAAAACTACTTCTACTTCATCACCAATTTGAGGTGTTTCTTCGAATTCATCTAAAGGAATTCTTCCTTCAGACTTGTACCCAACATCAAGAAAAACAAATTCGGGTGAAATTTCTACTACGTGACCGGTTACCAGCTGCCCTATTTCCAACTCATCCAGGGATTTCAGATACTGTTCCTGTAACTCCTCTTGCTGTGTCTTGGGCATGGTTTCTCCGTTCGGCTCTTTACTTGGCATATATCCCTGTAACTCCTACTTCTTATGTATGTCTCTGGATTTGTTCCAACACTTTTGCACAAACTTGCGGTATGGTCAAGTGCGAGCTATCTAAATACCAAGCATCGGGGGATTGCTGTAAAGCTCCCACCTGTTTGTTGCGATCTATTTCATCTCTTTGGGCGATTTTTTCACGAATTTCATCTAGAGAGAGCTCGCTGGTTCCTTGCTGGTATCTGCGCTCAGCGCGAGCTTCTATAGTTGCATCAAGATAAATTTTTACCTCAGCATCCGGAAATACAACAGTTGTCATATCTCTACCTTCTACAACAATGTTACTTGTTTTCGCGATAGATTGAAGAATAGTATTTATCCTATCTCTCAGTTGTGAAATGCTTGAAAGCGGTGCTACCAGTGCATCAATTGAATCACTACGTAGAATATCTTCAACAACTTTTCCATCAATTGCTGTTTTGCCATCTTGAATATGTATTTCATGTTCCTGCACAATAGCTAGTACGGCGTCTACGTTTTGAATGGGGATCTCGTTTTTTTGGCATAAAAGTGCGGCAGCCCGATACAAACTTCCTGAATTCACATGATAAAAACCGGTTTTTTCAGCAACAAAACTGGCAACAGTACTTTTCCCTGTTCCTGCGGGACCATCAATCGCGACTACCATTGTTTCCCCCAGCTGACAGTAATAACTGCCGAATTTCATGTTTTTTTAATGAGCGCCAATGTCCTGGCTGTATTCCTTTCAACAGAATTGAGCCTATTCGAACCCGATGAACTCTAGAGACTGCTAAGTTAACGGAAGCAAAAACATTTCTGATTTCACGGTTTTTTCCTTCGGTTAATATCAACTCAACCGAGCGTTCGTTTCGCAGACGGTATTTATTGATTTTATATTGTTCTTTATCAATCTGTATTCCGCTGGTTTTCCATCTTTCCAACATATCGACAGGGATAGGACGCCGTGTTTCTACAAGGTATTCTTTTTCGATACAGGAGGAAGGATGGCTGATTGTTTTTGCAAAATCTCCATCATTTGTTATGAGTAGTAGACCGCTAGAGAGGTAATCTAGCCTTCCAATTGAAAATAGGCGTTCAGAAAAACTATCTTTTAGTAAGTCAAAAATGATGGGCCTTTTGTCTTGGTGGGTACTGCTACATAGCATTGCTTTTGGTTTATGAACCGCAAGATACACCTGCCGTTTTTCAGGCTTCATTTTTTTTCCATCAAATTCAATTGTGTCAGATGGTGTAACCTTAATACCCATTTCTCGAATAACAGTTCCATTGACCCTGACACGTCCTTGTTTGATTAATTCTTCTGATTTTCTTCGGGATGCAATACCCGCACGAGCAAGAAATACTTGCAATCGTAGTTCATTATCCATTCAATTCAAACCGCTCCCTGTCGGCATCATCTAGCTTTGGTAATTCAGCAAGACTGGAAAGCTGAAATAATTGCAAGAAGTGTTTTGTAGTTCCGTATAATACTGGGCGTCCAGGAGCATCTCTTCTTCCATTTTCATGAATCAGGTTTCGTTGTACCAGTTGTTTTATCATGCTATCACTGGATACACCACGAATATTTTCGATTTCTGCTTTTGTTATGGGTTGTGAATAAGCAATAATACTTAGTGTTTCCATTGCCGCGCGAGAAAGCTTATTCTCATTTCGTTTTCCATAGGTGTCCTTGAGAACATCCCAATAGGCTGATTTAGGAGTAAAACCGTAGCCTTCACCAATATGTACAATTTCAAGGCCATGTTCGTCCTGCTGGTACCGCTCTTGCAAAAGAGAAAGGGCTTGTTGTACGACGTCGGTAGCAAGACCACTAATTTTGCTGATTTTTTGAACTGGTACCGGTTCTGCTTCAAGATACAAGATTGCTTCAATAATTGCTGCTTCTGTATTCAGATTCATTCCTCCTCATCCTCAGCCGGCAAATTTTGCTCACTTTTACGGATGTGTATGTCACCAAATAGTTTATTTTGAAAAATAGCTATTCTACGTGCTTTTACTGATTCCAAGACTGCCAAAAAGGCACATATTATTTCCATCACAGACGTCTTTTTTACAATGAGATCTGTAAATGCAAAAGATTCATGCCCGTCTAATAACTCATTTATGAGAGTGATTTTTTCATTTACGGATACTTCTTCGTAAAGATCAAGAATACGTTCGGGTGTAAGGTTTGAGATAACAGTACTAAATGTTTTTAATAATTCCCAAACATCTAATGGCTCCCAAGCAGTATCTTGCGTATCAAAAGGAAGAGCCGGTTGCTTTCGCTGTCTTTCTATTCGCCACTCATTTTCTTCTTCCTGCTTGCTCATCACCTCTGATAGCTTTTTATACTTCTGGTACTCTATAAGCCTATCAACAAGTTCTTTGCGTGGATCATCAAAATCTTCTTCAATTTCATTTTCGATGGGTAATAACATACGTGATTTAATGTATAAGAGACTTGCTGCTAATACATAGAATTCAGTGATATTATCAAGATCGATTCGTGTTGCTAATTCCAGAAATCGAAGATATTGTTCGGTAATATCAGCGATCGGAATATCGTAGATGTTCACTTCATTTTTTTTGATAAGGAAAAGAAGCAAATCTAGGGGACCTTCGAATTGCTCCAATTGAAATCGATTAAACGATTCCGCTTTGTGTTGTTCCATGAGTATCCAGATTATACGGATAGATACCCATGGAGTAAATACCCTGATCACTCAAGGCAGGGAGATATTGTGAAAATGCTTGCCCACTTACAGGGTGAATAAGATTCGGAAATAATTCGAGTAATGGAGTGAGCACAAAAGCTCTTTGCGTCATCCTCGGGTGCGGGATAGTTAATGTATGTGAATCTATCTGCAGTGAATTATACAATAATATATCAATATCAATACTACGGGGGCCGTTTGGTATATTTCGTTCACGGCCAAACAGTATTTCAATATCCTGCAGTTTTTGCAAAAGCTCCAGGGGAGGAATGATTGTTTCACCACAAAAAACCCAATTGATAAAATCTGCTTGGTCCGTATATCCAATTGGTTCTGTTTGGTACATGCTTGAAACCTGTAGTTTGCGAAAAAAATCTGGCAATAGTGAATACAATTGTGAAAAAGCTTGTAAACTTTCTTCGGTATTTCCGCCAACTCCACAGCAAACAAAGGCTGGCTTAGAATAGATCATCGTTACTAATCTCAACCCCATCCGCAGGTTTTGCCGGTTTCTGTGTATTTTCTGAAGATTTCTTTTCTTTGGCCTTTTCGTCACCTTTTTTTATTTCAGGAAAAACGATAGCACGGACTGCTGTATCTATTTGAGTGTAAATTTCCGGATTGCTCTCCAGAAAATCCTTGGCATTCTCTTTACCTTGACCTATTCGTTCATCACCATATGAGTACCAACTCCCTGCTTTGTTGATTATTTCGTGCTTTACAGCAGCATCAAGCAGACTGCCGCTTGCAGATATTCCCTTACCGAACATTATTTCCATTTCACACTTTCTAAAGGGTGGCGCTACCTTGTTTTTTACTACTTTCACACGCACTTTATTGCCAATTGCCTCATCTGCTCCCTTTGAAATTGTTTCTATGCGTCTAACTTCCAAACGAACAGATGAGTAAAACTTTAATGCTTTTCCCCCGGTTGTGGTTTCAGGGTTTCCAAACATTACACCTATTTTCATTCGGATTTGATTGATAAAAATGATTGCAGTACCGGAGCGGCTGATTGAACCGGTTAATTTGCGCAGTGCCTGGCTCATAAGTCGAGCCTGCAGTCCCATGTGACTATCGCCCATTTCACCTTCGATTTCTGCCTGGGGAGTAAGAGCTGCAACCGAGTCAATAACAATAAGATCAACCGCGCCAGATCGAACAAGAGATTCGGCAATTTCGAGTGCTTGTTCGCCATTATCGGGTTGTGAAACCCATAATTCTTCGGTGTTTACACCAAGATTCTTGGCGTAAACTGGGTCAAGGGCATGCTCAGCATCAATAAATGCCGCTATCCCCCCGCTCTTTTGTGTTTCTGCAATCGCATGTAATGCCAGTGTAGTTTTTCCACTAGATTCCGGGCCGTAAATTTCGGTTACCCTGCCTTTAGGATATCCGCCAATGCCCAGTGCTTCGTCCAATAAAATAGAACCGCTGGAAATACTGCTCACATTGATGTTGCGGCTTTCATCATTCAATTGCATCAATGCTCCTTTTCCGTATTGTTTTTCTATCTGTAAGCGAGCAACCTCTAGTGCTTTGTTTTTTTCATCTAATGTGAAGGATGATCCATCAACTGTTGTTTTTTCTCTTTTGGCCATGTATATACCTCTCTATACCTGTATAACTGGGAAAATCTGCGATAAATTCGATGCGCGAGCATAAAATCACAATGAATTGAATGTAACAAGAAAAATGAATTGCGAACAGATGCAGTTTGACCTTCGACACAATAAAAAGTAGAATGTGTCCATGCGCGGAGAATTGGTAATTGTAGCAACACGTTCCATGGAAGAATATGCGGAAAGGGTTTGTCATCAACTTGAGACCTTTCCTGATTTCTATGCTTACGGTCATAATCGTAATTTTCGTGGCAAAATTCAGGCAATGAAGTTTGCTGACGGGGAAATGGAGGTTGAGGTTCATACCTCTTTGCGGGGAAAGGACGTGTTTCTTTTTGCAACTGCCGCGGGTAGAAACCCCGCGGGATTGAGCGTGGAGGAAGCAAAACTTGAACTTTATCACGCTGTTGATGCCCTGCGCCGTTCTCAGGCCGGTAAAATCACTTTGTTTGAACCATTTTGCAGTTCTTCACGTTCAGATCGAACCACAAGAAGAAACTCAGTGGGTTTTTGGATGCACTATAAAACCCTTGTGAGCCTTGGGGTCAATCATATTATCACCTATCAACTTCACTCTGATAAGTCAAAAACTGCCGTTGATCCGACTATTTGCGGTATTGATGATATTCCGACTATTGTTTTGTTAAAAGAATACATTTCGGATCAGTTTATTAAGAACACTGAAAATTTGAAAAATCATGTACGTAAAAACTGGATTTTTTGTTCTGTTGACGCTGGTGCTGAAGGTGTCGCACGTAAATATGCTCAGGCATTCGGCACGCCTCTTATGATCGCTCATAAGCAAAGAAACTACAGTAAGGCGAATACGGTTGAGTCAATCAATCTTTTATCAGATACCGATATTACCGGTAAAGAGGTTTGGATTGTTGATGATATGATAGATACCGGCGGTTCGATATATGCGCTTGTAAAAGAAATCAAAAAAAGAAATGTCAAGAAGATCAATATCGCAATTATTCACCCGGTTTTTTCCGATCCAGCAATCGAACGATTAACTGATTTGCATAATGAGGGGCTTCTGGATAAGCTGGTTGTTACAGATACAGTTGAATGCTCAGATAATTTGCGGGTTCAGATGCCCTTTTTACATGTTGTTTCATCCGCCCGCTTATCAGCCGAAATAGTTATGAGATTGCATGAAGAAAAATCTCTATCACCCTTCTTTGACTCGTTTGATGCCTGGGATTACCTATCATCTTTGAAGCTTTTGTTTTAACTTATTTATTTTTACTGTCAATTAGTATTGTTACCGGGCCATCATTACATGAATAGACCTCCATGTTGGTCTGAAATTGACCATTTTGCACATGGATGCCTCGGCAGCGAAAATTCTCAGTCATTTTTTCATAGATTGATCTGGCCATCTCTGGGCTTGCAGCAAGATGGTAACCGGGGCGCCTGCCCTTTCTGGTATCAGCTAACAAAGTAAACTGTGAAACCAAAAGTATGCTTCCCGATACATCTAGCAGTGAGCGATTCATCACACCCTGCTCATCATCGAAAATGCGTAAATGGATGGTTTTTTCTACCAGGTATTTCAAATCTTCTTCAGTATCTTCTTTGCTAACGCCAAGATACATCAGCAGTCCCTTTTGGATTTCACCAACAGTTTCATTTTTTACCTGGACATGAGCAGATTTTACTCTCTGGATTACTAACTTCATAGGAATTGTACCCGTTTTTTATTGATCGAGATTGAACATTCTGATTGCTTGTGCTTCTAGAAAGAAGGCTGAACCACTATTTTGGTTTGGGGTAAGGTGTATTTTACCGATAAGTTCAACTCCCATATCCGGGCGGACACGAGCGGCAAATGGAACGGTAACGGGCACAGAACCCTCAAGAACCTGTCCTGTATGATAGCCCACTAGTAAGGTAAATGAAACAGAGTTCTCTGTTTGCTGAATATTACTAGGTCTACCCTTCCACCGTACAAATGCATTTTGATACAAACCAGGATCGGATACTATCTCCTGGTAGTCATATGATGTTTGCATATTAGTAAAATCAGGTGCTTCAAGGGAAGCAGCCAAGCTTCGAACTCGTTCTTTTACTGGTGCAGTTGCTGTAGAGCGTAGAATTCGGTTTATGTCTATTTGAACAAGGTTATCCTTTCTGCGGTTAAAGTTTTCTCGAATACGATCAAGAATTGTATCAATTTCATCTTCGTTTAAGACTTCGCTATAGTCACCTTCAAGTGAAGTAAGGGGCTGTCCTTGGGGGAAGTTTATTTGTTCAATTCCAGGCCTATCTGGTGTCTTTGTAAAAAATGAATGTAAGCCATTTGTTGTTAACTGAACAGGATCAAGTTGTATGATTCCAATAACAAGAAGCGCGGCTACAAGAAGTGTTGAAAGCAATGGTAAGGGATTGAACACTTTTGGAACAAATTTTACCAGTTGTTTCTGGGTAACCCGTTCGCGTAATTCATCCATTGAATGTAGTGTTCGTACAAAGTGCAAGCCTTTTTGGGCAAAGCGGTTAGTTGGTTGTCTGTCTAGAATAGCAAGCCATTCCTGGATTGCTTTATCCGATTCTCGTCTTTTCAAATATACTGCAGCTAAAAATAAGCGGGCTTCAATGTTATCCTCATCAATATCGATCGCTCTGCGAACATAAGACATGCTTCCGCCATAATCACCGCTAAAAAAACACGCAGAACCAATTAGCTGGAAATATTCAAGGCTTTCACGATACATAAAAACCTGTGGTTGCAAATGTCGAATGAGTTCATTATATTTTTTTCGCCGGTATAATGACCTGGCTTTTGCTAAACTTTTCACCTTCATATAATTTGCTATAAATTATCTCTAAGCAATTGAAGCGTATCCTGAAGTTCAGAATTTCTGGCACGCAAATCTTCATTTTCATTTTGTAATTGCTCTATGGTGCTTTGTAAATCTTCTATTTCGTCTTGAATATCCCCTGAAGCTGTATTTTGTATGCGACGGCGATATTCAGCGATACTATCCATCAATTCTTGTTCTCTCCGTTGATAATTTTGAATAGTAAAAATGAGTTCTTGGTGGCTTGAACGTAATAATTCCAACAGAGTATCTTCCCGTCTTTGCAGTTCCAATACGGCCAAGCGGTATCGGGCTGGTTCTAAACGATAACTTGCCGGATATTCTTGAATAATCTGTCTATACAGATTTTCTGCTTGATCATAATGGCCATTGTTAAAAAGTGCTTCTGCACTCCAGTAGAGTGCGTTTGCAACAAAAGGAGATGACGGATGCTCATCAACAAAATCAGCCAAAGCTTGGACTGCTTCTTCAAAATCTCCCTGGAGATATAATAGTTTCCCTCGTTGATATTGGGCTTCGAGTTGTAGAGGATGGTTTGGGTAACTGTGGATGAAATATTCAAGGTTTTGTGATGCTTGATCAAGATTCCCCATCGCCATTAGCGATTTTGAGGTCCAGAAATACCCGTCTCCATGCTTTTCGCTGTATTGGTCGTTTTCTGTAATACTGATAAATATTTCAGCAGCATCATCAAAACGAGACTGTTGAAACGCTTGAATACCCTGCTGTATTAAACTATTAGCTGAGTTTCCGCGTTGTTGAGCAAATAGATGTGTTTGCCAACTTATTAGCAAAATACCGATTACGCATACTTTGAGGAGTAAATTTTTCTTCAAAACAGGCCTCCACTTTTATTTTCGGCTTCTATTTCTTTTGCTAAATACAATTTTCACAACCTTTTAGCTGCTGGATAAAAAGCGCAGGCTCTCTTGCTTGAAAGAAAGCAGACCCACTTACTAATACATTCGCCCCAGCTTCGCGACAAATTTTTGCTGTTTGGATATCTATTCCTCCATCGATAATAATGGAATAATTTCCCGCTCCCTGAGTTCGAAGTTGATTAAGTTGTGCAATTTTGTTGACACATGAATAAATAAACTTCTGTCCACCGAAACCTGGATTTACCGTCATAACCAAAACCATATCGATATCAGCTAGTATTGGTTCTATGGCACTAACAGGTGTAGATGGGACGATACTTATACCCGCCTTCTTTCCTGCAGACTTGATTTTTTGTATGAGACGATGTGAATGCACACATGCTTCGTGATGAAAAGTAATATAATCAGATTCTGCCTGAATGTATGAATCGACACATTGTTCAGGATTGCTTATCATTAGATGCACATCGAGGGGCAAATGTGTCATTTTTCGAATATCAGTAATCATTTTTGGTCCAAATGTCAGATTTGGTACAAAGTGCCCGTCCATAACATCAAGATGAATCCAGTCTCCTCCAGCTTTTTCAATCTTCTTGATTGCCTGTTCAATATTCCCAAAATCACTGGATAAAATGGAAGGTGCTATTAGAATTTTGGATGAATTCATGACCCTACTCTAGCCTATAAAAGGTATTAGCTCAATCACCCATCCTAGCGGAAAAGGGGTCACATTGACGAAACCTTAAAAATTGATATAATAATGGAGCAACAGATGCATAAATTCAAAGACGACTCAGGAAGTAATGGTGTCGAGTGATGATCAAGTCAGGGGTTTGCTTGCCCAAGCGTATGAAGCACTGCATAAGCGGAATATTGAATCGGCTATTGCTGTTATAGAGGAAGCCCTTTCTGTTGATTTTGAACACAAGGAGGTGCTTTCAGCTCTAAAACTCACGAATTTTTGGAAAGATAGGTTTGCCGCCCTGGAAACCATACCAGATCCTTTTGATTGCGGAGAATTTCTGCTTGATCAGTGGAACATGTTTATTCCCTTTGTTGAACGTGCAGGATATGTACCAGAACAAAGTATGTATGCGATTCGATATTGTGTATTTGGAACCGCACTGGACTGTTATGAACCGCTTTTTGAATCCGGTGGAAAACGGGATGCTGAATTAAGTCAGCGTATTGGTCGCTGCTATAAAGGTCAGGGAAATTATGAAAAAGCTGTTGAAATGTATGAGACAGCAGTTCAGCTTCAGCGGGATAATCCCCAAATATTAGCCGAACTTGCCGATGCATATGCACTCGTTAATGAAACATCTTACGCAAAGGTAATGTTTCGCGAGGCTTTTTTTATTGATCCGCAAGCTATTTGTCTTGAGTGCCTTGAATCTGAATTGATTCGGCGTTTAATTGCGCTTGTTCGTCAGGAAGGATATGAAGGCCGGGAATTGGTTGAGTGGATTCCTGTATTTGGAGTTTTGAAAGGGGTTTTTTCAGTAAAAAGGGAGCTTCGCTCCATTGAATACGGAAAACTAAAACAATCCGTGTACGGTTTAGAACGCGAAATAGAACAGACTGGAAATGATCGTGAAATATTGGTTCCGCGTTTGTTAAATCGTTATTTTTGGCTAATTGATCATTTAAGCCGGTCCAAGGATGATCGGGGGAAAATGGATGAGGTTCTGCTGAAGATACAGCAGTTGGATAAATCGGTGTATGCAAAGTTTAATGAATAATTGTTTTTAGATTGATTTAAACAATTATTTTTAGGAGAAAAGAATGTCTGATTCGACGACAGAAAAAATTGGTGAGCTTTTAAAAGAAGAAACCTGGACCAGAGCTGCCTTGAACAACTATACAGTTGGTAATCTTCAAGAGCTTGATGACTTGGTTAATGAAATAGAGAAAAATGAAGAGCAGGAAGACATACTGGATATGTGTGCAGAGCATTTGCAGCATACAAAAAATAGTATAATTGCCTTGTATCTTTCAGGTATTATCCAGCTTAGTAGACAATCGATGAATGATGGTAATCTCATAATGCTGGTAAATCTTTTTTCTGATAATCATAAATGGAAAGTTGTTGAATACTTATGTACCCGTATTTTAGATTACGGAGAAAACAAATATGCTTTGCGTACCCTTGTTGATTGTTACAGTCATGAAAGCCAGCCAGAGAAACTTGATGAAATTTATGAACGCTTAATTCGGGTTGATTTCGAAGAAGCTGATATTGTTCGACAGCTAGCACAAAAGAAAGAAGATAATGGTGATATTGAATCGGCTGTAGATTACTACAAAAAAGCACTTCATCGATATATCAATAAAAAGCTTTTTACTAATATTAAAGATGTTTGGATGAAATTAGTTGAGTTTTGCCCAGAAGAAACTGAGTTTTTTAATCATGCCGAGCGGAAAATTGCAAAAGCTTTAAGTGATGAACGAGCTATACAGTTACTGGAAGGATACTACCCTGTTTTTATTAAGAAGGAAGATTGGGATACAGCAATTGATATCTTAAAAAGAATTCTCACGTATGATCCTCAGCATCCTCAAGCACGCAAAGAAATTGTTGATTGTTATAGAAATAAATATATTGAGCACAGTCAACTTGATGAATATATTAAACTCAGTAACTTGAATGCGAACTGGCGAAATATTCAAGAAGCAATTGCTGATTTTGAAAAACATATTTCATTTGATGCAGGTAATTTTGTACAGCATCGTACTTGGGGTGTTGGTCGCATTCGCAGTATTGAAGATGATGAAATATCAATTGATTTTACTCGTAAACGAGAACACCGCATGAGTCTCAAGATGGCAGTTAATGCTCTGAAGATTCTGCCAAAGGATCACATTGCTGTTTTACGAAGTGCAGTGCGAAAAGAAAAATTGCATAAAAAAGTAAAAACAGATCATGTGTGGGCATTGAAAACAGTAATTAAAAGTTTACAAAATGCTGCAGATATGAAGGCCATAAAAGCTGAGCTCGTTCCCTCTATCTTAACGGCGAGTGAGTGGACAACTTGGAGTACCAAAGCCCGTGATTTACTAAAAACAAATCAAAACTTTGGTAATCTTCAGGATGAAGTTGATGTGTATATGGTTCGTGAAAAACCAATCGGTCTTGATGAAAAGGTATATAATAGATTTAAGGCTGAAAGTGGTTTTTTTGATCGGGTGAAAACCTTATTTGAGTTCGAGCGTTATACCGAAGCCGAAAAAAGTTTTGGTATTGATAGTGATTTATTCCGTGAAATGTTCGAGTATTTCGTTGTCTTTTTGAAAAACCCTGTATCAATAAACGAACAGGTTGTTGCATCATTTCTGGTGGTTCATAAAATTGTTCGCAAATATAGCTTTCTGAAGCCTGATGTAAGCTTGGATTTTTCTGAACTTTTCCAAAAAATTGAGAATGTAGAAGAGGTTTTTGACAATATCAACGACCTGCAATTGCGTCGTGAGTTTCTCCGATTATTGAGGAAGAATAATAAAGAATGGGCGGACTGGTATGTACGTCTATTCCCCTATCACATCAGTAAAGATATTATCAATGAACTGGAAACCTCAAAACATTCTGAACTGCTGAAAACTGTATTCTTTTCGGTATTTGATAATTACCGTGATAAACGTGAAGCATATATTTGGTTGGTTAAAAATTGTGTAGAAGATAATTGGTTCCAGAGTATTGAGATTGGATATGAAAAATTATTGATAAATATGATTCACCTTTTGGATATTACTTACCGTGATATTGATAACCGTAAAGATGTTCCTGCTAATCGGCGTTTGAATAAGCAGGTACAAGCGTATCTGTTTAAGGAAAAGAAACTACTCAGTTATTTGGATACTGCCTCCAAAGATTCGGCAATACGCTTGTTCACCTTGATTGAAGATGTTGCCGACCTTGATCCGACTATTAAACGGGATATTCGTACTCATATTGAAACCTTGTATCCTGACATTGAATTTTATGGGCAGCAGGAAGCAGAGGTTGTTAGCCGTGGTGGCATAAAAACACTGCAAGAATCATACCGGGCAAAAGAGTTGCAACTGAAAAATATTCATGAAGTTGAAGTTCCAAATAACTCGAAAGAAATTGCAGCAGCCACCGAGTATGGTGACTTAAAGGAAAATGCCGAATATAAAGCTGCGAAAGAACGACAGGATATGCTTAATACTACTGTTGCGAGATTAAAAGAAGAGTTGGAAAAGTCAGTTGTTGTTTCGCCTGCTGATTTTGATGAGAGCAGTATTTCTTTTGGTACTGAAGTGCAGCTTAAAAATCTTGATAGTGGTAAAGCGGAAACCTACACTGTTCTTGGGCCTTGGGAATCTGATCCTGATAATGGAGTTATTTCATACCTGTCCCCATTGGGAACAAAACTGAATAATCATACGGCAGGTGAAGAGTTAGAGTTTGAAATAAATGACAGAGTTTATCGCTATAAAGTTGAATCTATTGGAAAAGCTAAGGTTTAAATTAGAATTCTTCTAGAGCATTTCGTACTGCACGTTGAAGTGCTGGGTGGGCTTCTTCCCCGCCGAGTGCTTCAACTTGAGTACGGTATTGAATAATATTATTTAGAGCAATCCCACGGACCCCATAGATTTGAATAATAAAATTGGGGTGCTCAAGAAAACGGCGAAAAAATGGTTTGAAAGCTGCGTTATTGGCAGTACTCATCCCCTTCGCAATTGTATCTAAGAGTCGGCTATCTTCTTCTTCCCATTCGGATTCAATAATACCTTCCAGAATATCAGCAGAACCTTCCGGATTATGTTCAATTGCCAATTGAATCATTTCTAATCGGGTGTTTTCTGGCGTATCATCATCTTCCATTGCTTCGTTTATAAACTCCCAACCTTCACTGGTATTTAGCAATGCCAATGCTTCTATGGCTTTCGATCGTATTTTTCCTTCAGGGTCGTGTCTGGCCATATATCGCAAGGCAGGGACGGTTTCCGTTCGATGTGCTTGAATAATCCCATCTATTGCAATTTCACGTGTGCGCCAGAAAGAGTCTCTAAGTGCAGAACGTAATATTTGGCTACTATCATAATTGGGAAATTGTAATAAAGCAGAAATTGCATAGGCTCGAAGCATATTATTATCACTTCCAAGAATTTCCTCGAGTACAGGAATTGCTTTTGGGTCTCCAATTTTTCCGAGAGCATCTGCTGCATAATTACGTTCAATATCACTATTTAAATCATCTTCTAGTATTTCTATGAGGGCATCAACTGCAACATCACTGGCAATTTTACCGAGGGCTAATAAAATGTGTTCTTTTAGTGACTCGGAAATATCATCCGAATCCTCAAATATTTCAAGTAGTCTTTCTGCATCTTGAGCTTCTCCCAATTCACCTACTGTTTCAACTGCATAAGAAGAATATGCAATTTCGTCTTCTTCGATTAAATCAAATAGTAAATCAAGAATTTCAGTTCTTTCGTTTAAGGTTTCGATTGTTGCTGTATATCTAATAGCGGCTCGAATTAAAGAATTATCATATTCATAAAAATAGCGTAGAATTTCAAGGGCTTGTTCCTCTAAACCATTTAATTCCTGTTCACGGAAAAAGTTAAATATTTCTTCACGCAGTTTTATGTTTCTACTCATATCATAGCGTTCAATGAGTTGATTCTTCAAGCTTACATCATCACGCTCAGAAAGAGTTTGCAAT
>CAYNNU010000024.1:0-17348 GCA_964398645.1 uncultured Spirochaeta sp. | reverse complement strand
ACGAAATTGTAGGAAGCTCGGAAAAACAAAGGAACTCCAATGAGTAAAAAAAGAAGTGAAAAACGGAGCAGTTTATTTCGAAAACTCAGCATCAGTGTCATTTTTCCCGTACTTACTATCATTTTAATTATTGGATCACTGACTGTCGTAATGCTAAACGTCTCCACGAAGGAATCGATCGAACACGGGTCGAATTCAGCCTTGCAAATGGTTCAAAGCATGTTGGAGGCAGAAATTCGTGGCGTCGGCAGCAGCTATTTGCAGGGACGAGCCGAGGCCGCTGTAGGTCTAGCACAAATGTTTTACCAACAGGAAGCCGCTGGCAGGCTGAGCCACGAAGAAGCTCTTTCCGGGCTGGCTGAACTTATTCTTTCCCCCGGCTTTAATACCATAGGGGACACCGGTTACCTGGCCGTAATCGACATGAATGGTGTATTGATGATCCACCCCCGCTCACAAGGAGTTAATGCATCCGGCTTTGAATTTATGCAAAAAGCAATTCAAATGCGAGAAGGCTACCTTGAATACGACTGGCAAAATAGGGACGAGGAAGCACCACAGAAAAAAGCAACCTATATCAGCTATTTTGAGCCATGGAATGTAATGATTTGGGCCACCACAACCGCAAGCGACTTCCTCTACATGCTCGACAGAACTGCGCTCAACCAGCGAATAGATGAAATTACCATTGATGAAAGCGGCTATGTCTTTTTGCTTGATACTTCATGTGAAATAAACGCCGGAACTGATCCTTTACACATTCATACTCAGCTACAGGCGATGGATACAAGTAGCGGCGGAGTGCAAGCATTTACCTTAGCCACTGACGAAGGCGATGTGCGCGTGGTATTATCGACCGAAGATTTTTCTGGCTGGACCATTGCCATTGTAACCCCCATGGAATACTACTACCGGCAACAGCAAAGTATTATGTTCAGCGTACTAACAGCCATCGTTATTTCTGGAATATTGATCTTTTTACTCTTGCGCATAATTGTAAAACACAGCCTGCAGCCGATTTCGTACATGCAAAAAATTGTCGACCAGGTAAGCAATGGCGATTTAACCGGCAGCATTCCCGTATACACCGATGATGAAATTGGCGATGTTGCAGAAATGTTCAATCAGCTATTAACTGAATTTTCTTCAACCCTTCTTCGGGTTCATTCGGCTATTAAAACACTGGGAAACTCAGTTACAAACTTGAGCAAGAACACCCAGGAAACTGCCAGCTCTTCCAATGAGCAAGCGGCAGCAATCAAGGAAGTTCTTACTACCATGGAAGATGCAGATCATCTTTCAAAAAGCGTAGAAACAAAAATCCAGGAAGTTGCGCGTATTGCGAATCACACAAAAGAAAACGTGGAGCAGGGGTTTTCCCTGATTCAATCCAGCTTGAGCAAGATGGACGAAATCCGCAGCACGAACGCCGATACCATCAGCGGCATTAAAGCCCTTGGCGACAGGATCGAGTCAATCTGGGATATTGTAAATATCATTAACGGCATCGCCGACCAGACAAAGATTATCGCTTTTAATGCTGAACTGGAAGCAGCCGCTGCCGGAGAAGCAGGAAAGAACTTTCAAATTGTTGCCGGTGAAATCCGCCGCCTTGCAGACAGCACAGTGGAATCGACAAATGAAATCAAAATAAAGATCACCGAAATACAGCATGCCTCTGACAAACTGATTCTGGCATCAGAAGACGGCACCCAGCGGATTCGTGAAGGCTGGGAGGTTTCGACAAATATCCGCGGGGTTTTTGAAGACGTCTTGAGCTCCAGCGAAGTTTCAGCAAACTCTGCCAGCGAAATCAGCCACTCGATGAATATGCAGGTTTCATCGTTTGAGCAAGTGTTTATTACGCTAAAAAATATTTCCGAGGTCATTGATAGCTTTGTTGAGTTAGTTGCCCAAAGCTCGGAGGTAACAGACCAACTACAGGATATTTCCCGTTCTTTCTCAGCCCTGATTACCGGATACACGCTGGAGGAAAATCAGAATGGATAATGCATCACTTCTTCGCTCATTAAAACAACGGGCAAAAAAAGAACAAGAGAAAAAAACATCCGGTTCAGGACTTTCTAAATTCGTCATTTTTCAGGTAGAAGATACTCGTTTTGCCCTGAAAGCCGAGCAGGTGCGTGAAATCTCTTTTGAAAACGAGATCTACTATGTACCCTTTCTTCCGCCATATATTCATGGATATGCAAACCGGCATGGCCAGCCCTTTACTGTCTATGATGTGCAAATGCTTTTTGAACAGCGAAAGCTGGAAAGCTCCACCCTCTTAATCCTTGATATTCAGGAAGACCAGCTAGCCCTGCTCATCAGCGACATTGAAGAAATTGTGAAACTTCCCCAGGATGCTATCCACCCCCTTGCTAGCCACGACGAAAGCGCCCGTTTCTTTGCCCACTCAATTACTGTCGACGAGCAGGAGCTGTTTGTTTTGAATGTTGACACCCTGCTTGAACGCCTGGAACGGGATATCGAACATGTCTGATGAATTACGGGTGCTATATATTCCATATCAGAATGTGCATTTTCTGCTAAACCGCTCACAGTGCTCATCCAGCCTTTTTACGGCGGATTTACAAGCGCTGAAGTCGCCTTTTTTTTATCTGAATGAACTGATTCCGGTTGACGGAATATCAGTGCTTCTTTTTGATTTACATAAATTCTGCCAGGATTTTTTTCAGGCAAAAACAGACACCGGGGCAGAGCTTTCCATCATCGTTCATTTGGATCAGCTTGTTCCAGAAACCCGCAATTGGCTAAAAAAGAAAGTTTTTTCTCAACTAAAAAAACTATCGGTAGATACGGATCATATTGCCTTCCGCCTACCCTCAAATACAGCCATGCATGAACTGGATCCCGACCTTCTTCGTCCCCACGGGAAAAGTGTCCGCGATCATTTGATACAACGCGGTGTTATTGCCGCTCACCCGGAAAAAACATCCATGGGTTTCTTTCTTGATATTGACTATCTTTTACGATCCAAACTGTTATTTTTCTCTAAAAGGCATCAAACTGTACAAAGTGGAGAATCCCAATGAAGGTTCTGATCGTTGATGATTCTGCCTTAATGCGCACAATTCTCCACGAAACCTTGGCATCAGCCGAAGGAATTTCCATTGTTGGAGAAGCGAACACCGGTCGCGCGGCAGTTGAATTAAACGAAAAGCTCTCCCCGGATGTAATCACGATGGATTACCAGATGCCGATTATGGATGGTGTAAAGGCAATCCGGGCTATTATGCACACCTATCCGACTCCGGTTATTCTTTTTTCAAACGTTGTTGATGATGAACTGCGGCAGCAGGCAATGAACGCAGGGGCGGCGGCTGTACTATCAAAACCCGACATCGATAGCTGTGGCGAGCCAGGCTACCTGGATATGCTCATTTCCACCATGCGAAATGCTGTGGATCGCTTTGCCTGGGCAAAAAAAACCTTGAGTTCCATGCACGCCGAAGCTGCGCCGGCGCAGAAGCAAAACACACATGAGAACGGAAAAAAACCGGTGGCGGCGGTCGTTATCGGTGCCTCTACCGGAGGGCCGGCAGCGGTAAAAGAAATATTGGATTCCCTGCCGGCCGACTTCCCTGCCGGAATTGCACTGGTTCAGCACATTGAAGACCGTTTTGTGAAGGGCTATGCCAGCTGGCTGAACGAAACCTCCCCGCTCAACGTACGCCTGGCGGCTGAAGGCGACCACTTCGTGCCCGGTCAGGTCCTTGTGGCCCCCAGCAACCGCCACCTGATCTGCCGCGGTAGCACCCTTCACCTTGACGACGGCCCCAAAGACGACAACCACAAACCCGCCGTAAACCAACTTTTTTCCACCGCGGCCGCAAGCTATGGGCGCCGCCTTATCGGCGTGCTCCTGACCGGAATGGGCGCCGATGGTGCCCGCGGCTGCGCCGACATCATCCGCCACGGTGGAAAAACGCTGGTGCAGGACGAAAAGTCTTCGTTTATTTTCGGCATGCCCAAGGCGGCCATCGAAATGAAAGCCGCAAGCCGCATCCTGCCGCTTAGCAAAATGAGCGCTGTCCTGCAAGAGGAGGTGCGCAAACATGAATAACGCCCTCCTGCAAAACCTCATGGATCTCTTAGAAAAACACACCGGCCTGCGGCCACCGCCTTCCAACAGCGCCCATTTGCGCCGGATTTTTTCCCGCCTGTCTGAGGAGTATACACTCAGTCCAGCTGAATTCCTGAATCTCCTTAAAAAAGATGCAAATGCCTTTCAAAAACTTTTGAACAAGGTAATGATTGGTGAAACCTATTTTTTCCGCGAAGAGGCGCATTTTCATTTGCTCCGTTCACACATTATTCCCTCGCTCTGGAAAAAAGACAAACACATCATCTGCTGGAGCGTGAGTTGTTCAAGTGGAGAGGAAGCAATCAGCCTTGCTGCCCTGCTGGCAGCGCACAATCAACAAGGGACAAACGGAAAGTTCACGGTCTATGCAAGCGACATAAACACGGATTCGCTGGATCGCCTAAAAAAAGGAACATACCCCCGCTCTTCCCTGCGCCGTGACGGAAACAGCCTGCATCCGCTGCTGTTGCCCCATGTTTCCAGCCAGGACGATACCAGCATCACTATCTCGCCGCAATTACTAAAAAAGATTTCCGTACAAAAAATCAACTTTTTCCGAGATCCACTAAATGACATTCCCAACGGGGTAGATATAATCTTTTTCCGCAACACCCTACTCTACTCACGCCACGACCAACGCAACTCCATTCTGGCACGAATTGTTCCCAAACTGAAGAATGATGGAATCCTTTTTATGGCCACTAGTGAATTGCCGTTTATTGAACATGCTGGTCTACGTGCAAAAGAACATAACCGGACACATTATCTGCAAAAAATCTCTACTGAGCCTGAAGCTACAACACACTCAGCTACAACGCCCAAGACTGCAATAGCCGAACCGGCAAAAAGACAGACGCCCCCACTTGCCCCAACAGAAACAGCCGAACAGCCCAAAGAGAACAGTGAACTCATATCCAAGCTGAAAGAATGCTTTGGCGCAATCAATAGCGGCAAACTTGATCAAGCATCGAAAATGCTGGACCCTTTGCTGGACAGCTACCCTAATCAAGCCAGCGTCATGTACTGTTTTGGCTGGTACCATAAGGCTGCTGGGAATCCGGTGGCCGCAATAGAGGCCTTTGACGCCACCTTAGATATTATGCCATCCTTCTGGCTGGCCCGTTTTCAACGCAGCCTGCTTCGCATACAGGAAAAAACATCCAAATCAGCCAGAAGCCTGCAAAGCGAATTCCGCCGCTGCTTAAATGACATGCACAGTGACGACCAAATGCCTGATTGCGAATTTTTGCTCGAAGGCTTTCATACATCCTACTTTTCCCATATGTGTACCCTCTGGGTTGAAAAACTTGCCAAGGAGGATCAATTGTAATGGCCCTGAATAAAGCTGCATTTATCACCAATTACGTTGACGAAACAAAAGAGAACATCCGCCGGGTAAGCGATGGCACCGTAAAACTGAAAAAGGACCCCGATAATCAGGAAGAATTGAACACTGTCCTGCGAGCCCTGCACACGATCAAGGGATCGTCCCGCATGCTCAAGTTTATCAACATGGAAAGCATTTCCCATGCATCGGAAAACATTTTCAAGGGTTTCAAAGAACAACGCTATAGCCTATCTAACCAATTGATGCAATTGATTTTTGTTGGCAACGACCTTTTGATCAATGGACTCCAGCAAATCCAACAGAGCGGCGAAGATACATTTGACACCGAGTACTTTAGCAATGCCTGCGAAAAGGCATATGGCAATGAACCATTTGAAGAAGACCTCGAGCGCCTACAGCGTGAACGCAATGCGCGGAATTCCAGCGCGGCAGCCAGCGAAGGCGAAAATGCCGAATCCCCCTCGTCGAGCAGCCCCGTTGAAACAGGCGCCCTTTCCCCGAAAACCACAGACGATGCACAAGCCCCGGCAGCAAATCAATCAGCGCCCTCTAAATCCACGCCTGCCGCATCAGAATATGAGACCATCCGGGTAAAACTCAGCAGCGTCCATCAAATAATCGAAAGCCTGAATACGGTTATCATCCGTCAGTTTCAGTTTAAGCAAATCCAGGATGTTCTTTCGCAACTGGAAGCAAGCTGTAGCGAGTACATTGTAAACTCACGGAAGCTCATCTCCAGCGGCTCGAATCACAAGAACCGGGCAGACGCTCAAAGTCTTATTCAAGACGGCCAAAATATGCTGAAATCTATTCAAAACCTTCGCAAAGGCTTTGTTGACCAAATTGCCGGATTGGAACAAAACTCATTCCGCCTGCAGGAACGCATCATGGAACTATCCATGCTTCCTTTGGATCTCATTTTGGGCGAACTCCCGCGAATGGTAGCCGAAACTGCCGCCATGATCGACAAGGATATAGATTTTTCTACCTCCGGCTCAGATATTCTGATGGACAAAATGATTCTAGAAAACCTGAACGACCCTATCCTGCACATTGTCCGCAACGCAGTTGATCACGGAATTGAGTCGCCGGAAGACCGGAAAGCCGTCGGCAAACCCGAAACAGGAACCCTCACCGTTTCCTGCAGCTCGGAAAGCGGCAACATCATTATCCGCATCCGCGACGACGGCCGGGGGATAGACCACGAACAGATTAAGCGCCGGGCAGTTCAGCGTGGCTTGATAAGCGAAAATGATGTAGACGACCTTACCGAAAGCGAAATAATCAGCTTTATCTTTGTGCCCGGCTTTTCTACCAAAACATCTGTAACAGAATTATCCGGCCGTGGCGTTGGCCTGGACATCGTTAAGCACAACATCGAAAAAGTAAAAGGGAAAATCACCGCCAGCAGCACCCCGGGCGAAGGCAGCGAGTTTATGCTTTCCGTACCGCTATCATTGGCAACCGTCGCCGGCTTCTTTGTGAAAGCAGGGGGCAGCAAGTTCCTGATCCCCAGTAACTTTGTACAAAAAATTGTTCGCCTGCATGAATCCGAGCGCGTTACCTATTACAACAAAGAGGGCTTCAAACTTGATGGCCAGATCGTTCCCATCTACTCTCTAGCCGCCCTGCTTGGAAAACAGCCGGATAACAAGAGCTCATATATTTATGCAGTGGTGGTAGAATCGATGAGCGAGCGCATCGGGATTGTTGTGGATAGTGTTTTACAGCACGCCAGCCTCATTTACAAACCAGTACCGCACAACATCCAAAAACTCAGGCTCATTCAAGGCATCGTGTTCGATGAAAGCTATCAAATTATCAACATCCTTTTTGTGCCGGAGCTAATGAATCGCTTCAAGCGGATAAAATCCATCGACCTACTCGGCGGTGTTATGGCCAAAGAAAAAGAATCTGCGCTTATTCTTGTTGTTGACGATTCCCTCAACACTCGGGAAATCGAAAAATCGATTCTGGAGCTGGAGGGCTACTCAGTTGTAACCGCTGACGATGGAATAGAAGGTCTTGAGCGGATGAAGGAACAGCATTTCGATCTGATTATTTCTGATATTGATATGCCGCGGATGGACGGAATAACAATGATAGAAAATATCCGCAAGGACAGAATGTATAAAAATACCCCGATCATCGTTGTTACTAGCTACACCGATCCCAAAACACTTGCTAAAATGCGTCAGGCGGGAGCAGACAGACATTTGGTAAAATCAGACTTCGACAGAAATAGCCTGATTGAAATAACCGAAGACCTGCTTGCCCGCAACAAGGCGGTACAGGTATGAGCAGCAAAAAAATCCTGCTAGTAGATGACTCCGATCTTATTCTGGGAGTCCTTACAGAACACCTATCCAACGAAGGCCACACAATCATTACAGCCTCGGATGGCCTAGCTGGAATTATCAGTGCATATAAAAACATTCCCGATGTAATCATTACCGACGTTGAAATGCCGCGCTTACAAGGCTACCAACTCAGTCGGCTTTTGAAGCACCGGCGTGAGATATGCAAAATTCCCATCATCATGCATACCAGCCTCTCGGAAGACCGCGACAAGTTTTGGGCATCATCATCGGGGGCCGATGCCTTTATTACCAAAGACTTTGATAATCTGGAACAACTAAGCGAAACCATCGAAAAACTGGTGTCTGCTGCAGAAAAGCCAAACAAAACCACAATCAGCGAAGATGCAGCAGACATGAACGAATCAATTACCATGGAAATGCTCGGTAGTTTATTCGATCGAGAGCTATTTCAATCAACTATTCTGAATGAGTTAAGCGGACTGGATAAATATATTGCATCTCTGCCTAGAACCTCTCAGGAGATGCTGCATTTACTGAACAAGGTCTGTGAAGCGCACATTGCGGTACTCATTCTGCGCTATCAAAAGGACACCCGAATATTCATAATGGCATCAGACCATGTGTATAAAGATGATGTTCAGCAGTTTCAGGAAATTTGCCAGCGTGATTTTATCAAAAAAGCAGGTAAAACCCCCGGCATAACCGATCTTGCCTTGTTTGGAATAGATAACCGTGACGACTTCGGCAAAACCCGGGTGGATGGCCGCCGCATAAGTTCATATCATATAGAACCGCTGGTCGGCAAAGGCGGCGAAACGGTTGGAACCCTGCACATCGGCAATCTCACCAACAACTATTTTTCCGACCACATCATCAGCCATGTACAGGTTTTTTGCCGCGGCGCCGGGATCATTACTGAAAATGCCATTCTTTACAACACCATCAATGACATGAAGCACCGCATCAATTCGATGTTTTCGAAATTCGTGCCCCGCGAGGTTATCGAAGACCTTCTGACAAAACGCGATGACACCGACTTGAAAGTAGGCGAAAAACGGCAATGTGCGATTCTTTTTTCCGATATCCGCTCCTTTACCGTAATCAGCGAGCACAATTCAGCAGAAAAGATTGTGAATTTTCTGAATGAAAGCTTTGATCGCATGGGACGGATTATCGCCGAACAGGGCGGAACCATAGACAAGTTTATCGGCGACGCAATCCTGGCAATTTTCGGTGCGCCGATCAGCTATGAAAATAATGCCGAGCGGGCTGTACGAGCAGCAATGGGAATGGCAAAGGCTGTCGAAGAAATCGATACCAGCGGGCTTGTTTTGCCACCCATCGGATTCAAAATTGGTATTGGTGTTCATGTTGGCGAAGTTATTGTCGGAAACATCGGCAGCCAGCAAAAATTCGACTACACGGTTATTGGCGATAATGTGAACTTGGCTTCACGCTTGGAAGGGCTCACAAAACACTACCATTCAGAAATCATTGTATCCGATACCGTGCACACCGAACTTGCCGAAACATCTATCAAAATGAGGGTTGTAGATACCGTCCGCGTTAAGGGAAAAGAAAACGCCACTACCCTCTACAAAGTAGAACGCCCAGATACCGAAAGCCTGCGGCCCGAAGCTGAGTCAGATTACAACAAAGGGCTTAAAATGTACAAAATGCAAAACTGGACAACTGCCGAAGAATTATTCCAAAAGGTCCTGGATTTACACCCCGATGATTATCTGGCGGGTATGTATATTGAACGCTGCCGCGAGTTTGCCAAAAATCCACCGGAAAAAGACTGGGAAGGAGCCATACGTCTTGATTTTAAGTGATGAGACTCCCGAAATTGCAGCAAGCAGCACAAGCCATATCTGCGGCTGCTTAACCGCCTCAGCAGATCGCCAACCGGAACTTGAACCCCATTTTGCCGAACGAGCTGGTGTGCTTGTGCGCGAACTGGCACAAAAATTAACAGATTTTCCCGACATCACGACACCTGAAGGCTTTGGTGAATTTTGCCGCGAGAATTCCATTCACATTGACTCGCTGGAAAGCAGCTTGCACAGTGTCCGAATCAGTCCGCATTTGCAAAACCAGCAAGCCTTGCTCGATTATCTGGTTGATGATTTTCGTTTGCTGGAGAAATGGATTATTTCACAAAAAGGGCCCGAATATCCCGGCATGCTCTTTGGCAATTACCGATGCGCGCCCTTCTTTGCCAATGACCGCTCAGTAATACCGGCCGCAGAATTTCTAGACCAAATGAGTGCTGGCCTTACTCCGCCATTCAGCACATTGCTGGTGCAAGAGAAAGATCAACTAAAGATTGGACGAAAGCTAAACCCTTCCACCCTGGAACGAATAGTAGGAAACTACCCCGATTTTTTCGTGTGGGTGCTCATTTTTAGCCAGCATTTGTAAAACCGGTTTCACCAAGCCACCAAACCTGAGCTGTACGCAAGGCAATCAAACCCGCTCGGGCCGGCTTTTTGCATATCTGCTGCACCGCATCCCGATAAATACTCAACTGAAGAGCGTGCTGATCAGGCTGCCATACATGATCTGTTTTATAATCCAACACTAAGACCTCATTTTCCAATTCGATAGTCACATCCATTATTCCGTTGAGCAATTCGTTGTCGAGGCGATACAAGAAACTTCTTTCAGTAGTTATGCGGGGAAAGGAAGCAGGCGGCGAGAACGAGCCTGCCGCCATAGCAGAGCCAGGCAGCAAGCCAAGACTGGATGCCGGCTGGCTTGAAAGCCAGTTTTCGCACAGTTGTTCGGCGGCATCAAAGATGAGCTGCCAATCTGATTCTGCAAGGCGGCTGCGAAAACGGGCGGCAGCCTGGCGAGCAATGCTTTGCCGGGAAGCGGCAGTGTCCGGGCGTAGCAGGCGCTGCTCCAGCAGGTAGTGACACAGGCTGCCGAAGCGATCCCCCCAGCCGAGGGTGGAGACCAAGACGTCGGCGGCGGTGTCGGGGAGCAGCGCTCCCCGGGCGAGCTGGGCGGCCGCGTCGGGCTGGGCGGCGCCTGCCTCGGCGAGCGAAGCGGCGGGCTCAGCCGTCGCGGCTGCGGCAGCTTCGTGCTGCCGGCGGGCTAGCGCTGTTACCGCAAGCAGTCCGGCATTCACCGACAACGCAGGCGAAGCGGCGGCCCGCAACTGCCCCAAGCGCCCCGCCAAATCCACCCCGCCGGGCCGCCGCCGCACATCTTCGGCCATACGCTGCACCAATCGGCACCGAAAACTGATATCCCCATTTTGGCAGATTTTCCCATCTTCTAAAGGCGTGTCTCTATCCAGATCCAATGCTCGGCAAATCAACTTTGCAAACGTTCGAGCCGGCTTTTCCGCATCGGCAGCATTTTTCGGCACCGACAAATCAATTCCAGAAAATATCAAATGCTGCTGAACCCGGGTACACGCAACATAGAACAAGCGCTTCAACTCCGCTTCACTACGAAGTTTGCGCTCCTCTTCTTCGGCCAACAAAAGCAAATTCTTGCGCCCACGGCGGGCAGAATCCGGATTTGAAAACAAAAAAACCGGTTTCTCATCCTTCATTCCGATTGGCTCAGTCCCGGAAAAATTCCGCCCCACTTGCGAACAACGCGCGACAATAACCAGCGGAAAATCCAGGCCCTTTGAAGTGTGCACACTCATTATTGTAACCGCATCATCCTGCTCCCGAACAATGTCCTCACCCTCATACTTGATGTTCTCGCCTAAACGCTGGCGCATCTCTTGGAGCAAGGCAGTCAAGCTCAAGCCCAAATTATCAAACCAGTTTCGCAAATACTCAAAATGCTCCAAATAGGGATGATTCGCCGGATCAGACAAAACATGCCAACGATAACCGCATTCGTACCACAAAAAATCCAATATCTGAGAAGGCTCGACCCGATCCCGCAGATTCTGAATCTCCGTGAACATCCACCTCCCCTGTCGCATTTTTTCCATATCCGAAGCTGGAATTCCCAGCCCTTGCAGCACATCATCTTCTGGAAAAACAAGCTCCCCGGACTGCAGCAATATCCGCACAAAACTAGCATCATCCAAGCCAACAAAAGGAGAACGCAAAACAGCCGCATAGGCAGTTCTATCCTCCGGATACACCGCCAACTGCAAGAACGAATACATATCGTTGGCCGGAGCCTCAAGAAACAGGCTGCGCACAATCTTCGAGGTGTATGGCACCCCATGCCGACGCAAAGCCGCCTCAAAATACATAACCGCACTGCCTGTGCGAAATAATAATGCACAATCCCGGTATTCAAGCGGCCGAGGACCATCAGCATCCTCAATCTGCAGCTTTCCCTGCTCAACGGTTTCCTTTAGCCAACGGGCAGCATATTCTGCTTCACTTTCAACCGCAGACATCAACGCCTGTTCACCTTGCTCGTCCTGATCATCCTTCTCACTTATCCAGAATTCCAAAACAGGATCAATCCCACCACCGGAATCCTTTGCCTGCAAGGGGCGGTACTCCGCCTCAAATTTCTGCTGCGCCGAGCCAAACACACGAGGAAACAACTGATTAAAAAACGCAATAAGATCAGAATGACTACGATAATTCACCGCAAGATCGATATTCTTTCCGCCGGTTTCCTCAACGCTTTCCGCCAGCTGACGAAACACACTTACGTCTGCTCCCCGAAATGCAAAAATTGATTGCTTGTCATCGCCAACAAAAAACAGCTTGTCCGCGACAACATCTTCAATGCCAGGAGCGTCATCTAGCACCTGCCCGTCAAAATCCTCTTTCAAGCTCAATGCACACAGAAAATCCTGCTGCAACTGATTATTATCTTGGAACTCATCAATCATAATGTGGGAGATACGCTTGGAATAATACCGGCGCATTTCCGGCTGGTGCAGCAATGCATCTAGGGCTAGTTGAGCAACATCGGGAAAGCTTAACAATCCCAAAGCGCGCTTGCGGCTTAAAACCCTGTCCTGCAGCTGATCAAGCAAAGCGCCCAAATCACGAATCATATCCAGGACCGGCAATGTATCCAGAGCATAAACAAGCTGGCCCTTCCAAACATCCAGGGCCTCTTTTCCCAATGCCACAATCTCCTGAAATTCGGGCTTTGTTTTACCTCCCTGCTTTTTAATGCGGGAGGCTGCTTCGGCAAAGGCCCACAATTTTTCGACCCCTGCCGGTTCAAGGCTATCAAAATCAGGATGATGATTTGCAGCTAGCTCCTGCAATGCCAGCACCATCTTGTACGAACAATCGTGGTCCTGACGAAATTCTTCTACATACCCAGCCGACTGAGCCAAAACCTCCTGAACCTGCTGCACAAGTGAATCCGCCAGTTCAGTACAATACGACTGCCAGTCAATCGGATGTGCCAGCGAGAAATGATCTCGTGCCAGCACCACTAGGCCCCCATCCACCACAGCCTCAATACCAAAATCCTGAATCCATGCACGCAACACCCGATTTTCACTATTCTGGGCAACAAACGTTAAACACTCTTGCCGCATTAATCGATTACTTTGCTGTTCATCGCTTGTAAAATCAGGACTGATCCCACTTGTCCGCGCAAATTCACGCAAAATTCTTGCGCTAAAACTATCTAAGGTGGTTACCCGTGCGCGGGCAAAGCCTGCCAGTGCATCCTCCACCCGCCGCCGCTGTTCGCGGCTTCCTTCCGAGCCCCGCACAAAGGCCGCTAGCCGCTTTTGTATACGATCTCGCATTTCTGCGGCAGCCTTATTGGTAAATGTCAAACTTAATATGCTTTCAACACTTGCTTCACCTTCAGCAATCAAACGGACGTAGCGCTCTGTTAGCACGGTCGTTTTTCCCGAACCTGCACCGGCAGACACAACTGCTGTACAGCGAACATCTATTGCATCCTGCTGCTGTGTATTAAAATTCATCACGTCTCCTCATCCCGCTTCCCGATTGCAGCTTAACGCACATTGTACCGATGCCGGAGCACCTGCCGAAAGGCAGAGCTTTCCCGAAAGCGGGTTCTTGCAGAATCAATAGAAAAATCCAAGTCCTCAAATCTGCGGCAGTAATCAGCACACTGAGCCTTCAGTGCCGAAAAAACAAGCGAAAAATCAGGGTCATCCTTTAGCTTCTTAACCACCGGCCTTACGCGCTTGGAAAAATCATCTTCATTTTTCAGCAGACCCACATAATTGGCTTCTGCAACTTCCCAATTCAGCAAGTAAGCCGCGCGGAGATACACTGCCATCTGCGGCTGAGTGATAATTGGAAAGGGATCGCTGGCATCGAGCTTGCCCGGTTTTAACTCTTTTGGCCCTGGATATGAAGATCGCTTGTAATCATACAGAATGATTCGCCCATCCGCCAAAATGCGATCAAGCCGGTCAATGCGCCCATTCCAAAGAACGGCAAATTCCGAATCTGGAATTTCAATTTCCTGCTCAACAGCCTCCACCTGGGCGCCATCTTTGCCCGGCTGAATATAGGGCAAAAGTTCCGTAAGATTGTGTATCATTGCCTCTGTCTCAATCTCAATCTCCAGCTTTGAAAGCGGACTGAACATACGCAGGCTGCCACGCGCCAGGCGCAAAGCCTCTTCTTCCAGTATCCTACGGCGCGCAGATGCGCTCTCCCAAAAATCCTCCGGCAAAGCTTTTTCCGGATCAAGGATATGTTCGAGCGCCCAATGATACATTTGCCCAATATGCAGCTGCATCTGCCATGATGGTTCCCATTCATCATCTGATAGCTGCAAAACACGCTGCAATAAAACAGCTGCCGGGTTTGCCGTCATATCGCGCAAAGAAGCGGCTGAGCATTTCCAATAATCGTGCCCGCCATAGCGCTTGTGCAAAGCCTGCACCAGTTCACTTGATAGTTGAGGGTCGAAGGCGGCACGGGTAAAATCAAAGCGATTCTGTGTATCACTGCTTGTCAGCAGATACCGGCTTGCCCCTTGTAAAAACGATTCAGTATAGCAGGGCGGTTCTGCCTTGCCGCGGCCATCCACAGCCAAGCCGGCCCACCAATCCTGCTCCTGTTGCTCCAAACCGGGGCTCACCTCCGAGGCCACCACAGTTTCTGGCGATCGAAGCCAACGCAGCGGAAGCACATGCATTTTCTCCTGCGGGCCAGCATTTCCACTCACATGTACCCTGCCCCCGCTTTGCAGGTAGGCATCAAGAAAAAACTCCGTCGCATCCCGCGCAGCAATTTCCAACTGCTCCTGTTGATCATCGCGCAGAAAGCTCATTCCCCCTTGCAATACTTCAACTGCTTCCTGATGAACATTCAGCACAAAAGAATAGGGTACCCATCCCCCGGCAACAAGGCGATACGGATGCACAGCAACCCCACTGCCGCCGGACTGTACATAGGTACTCCCTGCAAGAGTTTCCTGAAAAAGCCTGTATGGTGAAGAAATTTGAATGTCCAGGCGCTGCTCCATATCCACCAAGGAGGAGAGTATCTCCAAACAACGTTGAAACTCGCGCTCACTAGCTTCATCCCAGCCGTCTGGATCTACCCAGTCGGTATACCACGCAAAAAAATACTGCCGAAGCTGCAAAAAACTACCAGCTGAACGAACCCTGCGAACGGCACTTTCCAAACTGCTATAGGCAAGCTGCACATCTTCTAAAGTCACCCCGGGATACGGCTCAAAAAATGTTCCCCCCTGCCCGAATTCCTTCTCCAGAGCCTGCGAAGATGCCCGCTGAAAAGCATCTTTCCACATATCATAGCTTCCAAGACGGCCCCAACAGCGCCATCTGCGCCCAAAAGCCACAAGAGCCCGCATGCGATTTGGAAAGCGAAAGGGTATACGCGCATTCAAGCAAAAATCCCGTACATCGGTATAAGCCATTCCCGAACTGGATAGCGAGCTAAAAGCCGTGAGCACCACCGCACCGGGTGTTGCATCCAGGGAATCTCCAATACGCACATTCAGTGGCACCCCCTGCAAACGTGCCTCCCGCAGCAGATGCGGTAATATTTCCTCTGGGTTTGCAAGGCTCAGTGCAATATCCCGACAGGGAACGTCAGCCTTCAGCAGTCCATGTACCCGTTGTATGGCAAGCCTCGCTTCTGTTTTAACATTGTTATGCCATTCCAGCTGAGCAGAAGCCGAACCGGCCTCTTCAGATATTTTCTCAATATGAACCCTCAGACACTCACGTAGCAAAGCCTCATTTTCGGCAAAATCTTCCAGCAACTCTGTTCCAAAAAGCCAATACTCTGCTTCGCCTGTATTCAAGCTGGCAATTGCATCGGCTGGCTCAAACATCTGTGCAGATGACAAAAGACGGCGATATTTTGATGCTAGCCTTCGAATCTCGACGGCTTCCTGGGAACCCACCACTGCATCAAGGCGCGAATCACTTTCCAAGGTAACCACAACAGGCAGCACTTTTGCTAAAAACTGACGAAAAGCGCCGACATCAGCTTGCGCCGGAATAAACCTTTCTAGAATATTCAGCTGCAAAAGATGATCTGCACACAGCAAACGCGCCGCCGCATTAGCAGGCGTTAATTCAGCCGAATCGCCGTTCTCCGGCTCAATAGCCAACGCAAACTGCTTAAAGGTATCCCAGGAAATCCACCGCTGTGAATCCACAACCCCCCGCTCTATTGCAATACGAGACCGCCACTGCGCCGCGACTGCTTCCGAAGGAAACACAAACACCTGCTGCGGATCATCCGCCCGCTCATTCATTATTGAAAACCAAGCCGAAAGCATATGCCCCCTAATATAACAGTAATTTCAACTGCTTTCAAAAAATGCCGATAATATAAGCAAGATAATTCTCGCTGGAGGTATCGTAATGACAATTTTTCGAGTGAAAGGAATGAACGGGGTTGAATCCTACATGGAAATTCTGGAAGAACTGGATGAAGGATGCCAGGTTCATATACACAGCAGCACTCCCTTTGGAGAACGAGATTCGGAAGAATACATCAGCAAGGAACTGCTGAATTCCTGCCTGCGCACCGGATACCTCGTACCCGTGGAAGCCAAAACAGCCTCCTAAACAGCTGCGCTAATCCTCATTGCCCAATACTCAACTTGCGCTGCCCATCACTAAAGGTAAAATAATGGATCAGCCGCTCCAGAACATCCTGTTGTGATGCAGGAGTTTCAATAAACGAACAGCCAACACATAAAATATCGGGATTCCGATCCGGCTGAAGCCAACGCGTCTTAACTACAATCTCCAATTCACTTTGTTCAAAACCAGCAAGCTTCGGCAAACACACTTTTAGGCGCATTCGCTTACCAACAGTTATACGCCGTTCAGTTAGCAAAAGCATACCGCAATGAGAAATATCCCCCAGGCGCCCTATTTCGGCACCATCGGGAACTTCAAGCACCGGTAAATAATAAAAGACCGTATGCCGGATATCTGTTCGCTGGTTCTCCATGCACAAAGTATACTGCCCATTTTCCGCCAACACAAGAAGCAAAAAAAGTCGATAAACTCCAGCAATAAATCAGAATAGTTGACACAGAACGTGCAATGCCGTACCATCCGAACATATTTACTGGGGGTGTAGCTCAGTTGGCTAGAGTGCGTGAATGGCATTCACGAGGTCACGGG
>CAYNNU010000023.1:0-17513 GCA_964398645.1 uncultured Spirochaeta sp. | reverse complement strand
TATGGTATGGCAGGGAACGATCCTGCAAAACAAAAAGCTGCCCGAAAAAAGCTGGATAAGCTGATTAAGCGCTATTGGAAATCCGGCTTGTATGATCGCAGCTATGTGGACCGCTCTGAAATCTTTAATAATCTGGTGCGCGAACCCAGTCAGGAAGAATTGGAAGAAGTCTATCAGCAGACATATAAAACGAAACCGGAACATTTTCTGAACTGTGGAGCCTGTGGTTATGAAAACTGTGAAGAGTTTTCTGTTGCGGTAATAAATGGATGTAATCGGCCGGAAAACTGTGTTCATTATCGCGATGTAGTTGATTCGCAGCATCTTGAACATGAGCAGGCCGCTTTTCAAAGTATTCAGCAAATGGGGGCGGAAAGTAGTCAGAAATTGGAAAAAAATATTGGCGATACCGAGCAGCTTACGGAAACTGCTGCTGAAATGTCAGCTTGTGTTACTGAATCTTCGGCGGCAATTGAGCAGATGGTGGCGCAAATAATGTCAATTACAACCGTACTTGCTAATAATGATGTCTCCGTGCGGGAGTTGCAGGGCGCTTCTCATGAAGGGCGGATGGTATTAGCCGAGGCAGCTGCAGCAGTTAAGGAAATTGCAGATAATTCTCATGTGCTGGTGGAAGCAGTAGCGGTTATTCAATCGATTGCGTCCCAGACCAACCTCTTGGCGATGAATGCGGCTATAGAAGCCGCTCATGCCGGTGAGGCAGGCCGTGGTTTTGCGGTTGTAGCCGAGGAAATTCGGAACTTAGCAGAGGAAGCCGCATCGCAGGGAAAAACCATTTCTGCCGCGCTAAAAGGAATCAATGTTTCTATCGAAGGGGTTCAGGCAGCAACCGAGCGGTCGCAAACGCGCTTCGATGGTGTTGTATCGCTGGCCGATACGGTACGTGAGCAGGAGTCGCATATAAAAAATGCAGTTGAAGAGCAGAGTATAGGCAGTAGGGAAGTGCTCACCGCCCTAGAAACAATGACAAATCTAACTGGAAAGGTCGAAGAATCATCAAAAAGTATATTAGATTATAGTCGGCAGGTGTTAGAGAGCTTTGTTGCTTTGGCAGAAGCTGCAGATTGATGATTTGGAAGATTGATAATGCCTAATATAATGAGGGAAAAAGGCTGTTTATGAGGGTTTTGCTGGTAGAAGATAGCAGGGTATTTGCACGCATGGTTCAGCGGGTCCTTTCCGGCCGGCTGGAGTTAACTGTCGATACTGCTACGAGTCTTGCTGAAACCAGGGAATTGCTGGCTCAGAATAGCTACGATGCCGCTGTTGTTGATCTTGTGCTTCCGGATGCCCCATCTGGTCAGGCAGTCGATGTGGTTATTGAACATGGAATTCCCACGGTCGCCTGTACTGGTGTGTTTGATGAATCCCATCGGGAAAAACTGCTGGAGCGAAAAGCAGTTGACTATGTCATAAAAAGCAGCTCGGAAAGTGTCTTTCAGGTCGCTGAAATAATTGAACGCCTACACCGCAATGCTGCCATTAGAATTCTAGTTGTTGATGATTCTGCCAGCATACGCCGTTTGTTGTGTGATTACCTTCAGGCATACCGTTTTCGCACGATTGATACCAAGGACGCGAAAACTGCGCTCGAGTTACTGGAAGAACATTCGGATATTCATCTGGTGTTGTCCGATTACAACATGGCTGGAATGGATGGCTATCAGCTATTGGAACAGATTCGCCGCAACAAAAGCCGCACCGAATTGCCATTTATTGGCATTTCCGGCGCGGGCAGTCCTTTTTTATCTGCGCGTTTTATCAAGCTGGGAGCAAACGATTTTATTTCCAAGCCAGTCTCGCGGGAAGAGCTCTATTGCCGAGTAATAAACAGTATTGAAATGCTAGAGCACATAGAAGAGTTGCGCGAGTTGAATTCAACCAAAAACCGCTTTTTGGGCATGGCTGCCCACGATTTGCGCAATCCCATCAATGGAATCAGCGGGTTTTCCGAACTTTTGCTGGAAACAGAAGCTCATGAGCTGGATGATCAAGCGAAGCAGTTTCTGCAGTTGATTCATCAATCCTCCGAAGAAATGCTTACAATCGTCAATGATCTGCTCGATATCAATGCCATCGAATCCGGAAAACTTGATATTCAACGTCAGCGGGAAGATTTGAATGCCATTGTGCAGGGGCGTCTGCAGCTGTTTGACATGATGGCGAAGCAAAAAAATATCCGCTTGTCTTTTTTTAGCGAGGTGGAAAATAACGTATTGCTCGATCGATCTAGGATTTATCAGGTTTTGGATAATTTTATTTCTAATGCTATCAAGTTTTCATTTCAGGAAGGCAGTGTAGAGGTAAAGTTGATGCGGGCAGCAGATACAATTCAAGTGGAAATCCATGATTCCGGCCCGGGCTTATCTGAAGATGATCAGCAAAAGCTATTTAAGCCCTTTAGCCGGGCTGCGGCACGTCCTACAGCAGGTGAAAAATCCAGTGGCTTGGGGCTGGCAATCACAAAGCGGATTGTTGAGGCCCATGGCGGGGAAGTTGGTGCGAAAAACCGCACCGATGTGGAAAGAGGAGCCGTTTTCTGGTTCTCCTTGCCGGAAAAATAGAAAAATTGATATTTTAGTACTTTTTTGGAGATTATTGTAAATGTTTGTATGTAAATTTTGGAATATAATAGTTGAGTAATAAAAAAACAGCTCTTTTTTAAAAATAAAATTTGCCAGCTAAAAAAAGTCATGGTACTGTTAATAAGAAAGCGAGAATCTATCAAAACAGGAGGATAGTTAATTATGAAAGCAATAATGAAAGTGGCTTTCGCAGCAATGGCAATCGCACTTATTATGTCCGGATGTTCCGGTCTTGTAGGTCCGGGTCAGGCTGCCGAAGATCGCGCCGCTGTTGGCAGCGACGCTGTACAGGTTAGTTCCTTTGGATCAAATCCGGGTAACTTGAATATGTATATGTATGCTCCTAGCAACCCGTCTACAAATGCGGCAGTTGTTGTGGCAATGCATGGTTGTACCCAGAATGGTCCGCAATATGCCAGCGAAACTGGGTGGAGCGATTTGGCAGAAGAATACGGTTTTTACGTGATTTATCCCGAACAGAAGAGCGCAAACAACCAAAATGCATGTTTTAACTGGTTTGAGCCTGGTGATCTCTCCCGTGGTTCTGGTGAAGCATTGTCAATCAGGAACATGGTTAGCTATGTTGAAAACAATTACAGTGCAGTTACTGATAGCAGCAAAAAATATGTAACCGGTCTTTCTGCTGGTGCATATATGGTTACTGTAATGATGGCAACATACCCGGATGTATTCGATGGTGGTGCAACCATGGCTGGTGGACCCTATCGTTGTGCTACATCAATGACTTCAGCATTCAGTTGTATGTCTCCTGGTGTAGATAAAACACCTAGCGCATGGGGAAACTTGGTGCGTAATGCCTATTCAAGTTACAACGGACCATATCCGATTGCAAACTTTTTCCATGGTGATGGAGATTACATGGTAAAAATTGATAATATGTACGAAGCAGTAGAACAGTGGACAAACGTTTTGGATGCTGATCAGACTGCTGATGTAAATGAAGACTTCCGCGGTGCAATTCACAAGGTATATAATGATGCTACCGGTACTCCAGTAGTTGAAAGCTATGAAATCCCAGGTATGGGTCATGCTATCACTGTTGATATCGGAACTGATGAAGATCAGGGTGGTGCAACAGGTGGATATGCTGTTGATAAAAATATCTGGTCATCCTACTACGCAGCTGATTTCTGGGGACTTCTCAATCCTGAATTAACTCCGGAAGAAGCTGTTGCAGCAGCAAAAGCAGCTCTTGATGTGAGCTATGAGCCTGGTGACAGCGCTTCAGCCGTACGTCAGGATGTTACTCTTGCAACAGCAGGAACAGAAGAAACTACTGTAAGCTGGGCAAGTAGCAACACCGCAGTTATCGCTGCAGACGGTACTGTTACCCGTCCTGCAATCGGTGCTGGTGACGCAACTGTAACTTTGACTGCAACAATCAGCAAAGAAACAGCCAGCGACACAAAAACCTTTGTAGTTACTGTAAAACAGGAAGTTGATCCTGCAGACGCTCTTGCTGAAGCAGTTGATGCCTTGGATGTTGGATATGTAGCTGGCGACAGTGCATCTTCAGTAACCGCAGATGTAACTCTGGTTACCAGTGGCCTGAATGGAACAACTGTTAGCTGGGCAAGCAATAATGCTGCAATCTCCACATCTGGCGCGGTAACACGTTCAGAAACCGAAGACGTTACTGTAACCCTTACAGCAACTGTTACACTGGGTGCATTGACCGACACAAAAACCTTTGTTCTGACCGTTATTATTGACGAAGCAGAGCCATGTTGGACAGAAACAGCAACTGATACTGCCAACAATTTCTACATTGCTGGTACTATCGACTTAAATACCTACCTTGCATACGGTGCAGAGTATGGCTACACAACTCCAATGACTCTCTACAAAGTAGATGGTGAGTGGTTGGCTGAAATGGACATCGATCCAAGCTGTTTCGAGCCTGCAACCGATGAAGAAGCTGTTGCTGATGGAATTGCTGATCTGGTAGTTGGTTATGCAGCCGGCGACAGTGCATCTTCTGTAACTGCAGACCTGACTCTGGCAACTTCCGGTTCAGCTGGAACAAGCGTTAGCTGGGCAAGCAGCAACACAGCAGTAGTAGCAGCTGACGGTACTGTAACACGACCTGCAGCTAATACTCAGGTTACCTTGACAGCAACTGTATCAAAGGGTGCTGCAAGTGATACCAAAACCTTCACTGTTACTGTACTTGCTGAAGGCCAGGGTTTTGTATGTCAGTCATGGACAAAAACCAATTCTGAACATCTGGCAGCTGGCCGTGTAACATCTGTCTGGGGATACTACTATGCAGTAGGTTCCAGTCAGTATGTAGGATACGGTTCATATGCAACTACTACAGTTAGTGAAACTGATGAAGGATACTATGAAAAAGGCTCATGTGATTGATCCTAATTCGTAGAAACGAGAACCTAATTGGAGGAAGGCTTTGCCTTCCTCCTTTTTTTTCATACAATCGGTAAAGAATGGAACAAAAGGATTGTAATAGTATGAATAAGATTTTGAAGATTGTAGGTGCATCTGTACTTGTTTTCCTGTTGATGGGTGCTTGTGGTAATACGTGGCAGGAAGTTGGCGGTCGTGGTGTTTCCGATGGGATGGTTTCATTTTGTTCTATAGAAAGATCGCAAGATGGGTATATATATGTGGCTTATAAAGATCAATTTTCTCCGCCTGATTGTGTGCCCAACCCAGCGGTTGGTCATTGCGGCTTGGGTGAAATATCCGTTATCAAGTGGGATGGGCAGGATTGGAATCCGGTGGGAGAGCCTCGTTTTTCCTTTCCCGCATCCTTTGTCAGTATGCAGTTGTATAGAGATCAGCCGCTTGTAGCTTTTCATGATACTCAAGTGAATGGGCAGGTTTCCGTAATGGAATTTACAGGCGAATCATGGGACTATATTGGTGGTCAGGCTGGGGCGAGCGATGATGTTTCGTATTTTGTCCGTTTATATGTTTTTCAAGATCAACTATTTGTTTCCTATATAGAAGAGGGCAGTGATATGCGCGCAAGTCTGCGCCGTTGGAATGGTGCTTTCTGGGAAGATGTAGGAGAAAGACAATTTACACCGGGGCCAGCGCACTACCTATCGGTCCAAATGCACAATGGAATGTTGTATGCTGCTTTTAAGGATGGAGCGCAAGAAGGTCGTGTTTCGGTCATGCTTTTATCTGATGGCAAGTGGAATTATGTAGGTGTCCCTGGCTTTTCTCTTGGAGAAGCAGATTTTGTCAATTTGACTTTTATGAATGGGAATCCGGTTGTTGCCTACGCCGATTATTCTTTGGGTGGAAAACTGTCGGCAATGCAGTGGAATGGAACAGTCTGGATTTCTCTTGCTGAAGGTGTTTCTGAGGGTGTTGTTAATCAACTTGCGGTTTCAGAATTAAATGGCACATTATTTGCTGCATTTCAGGATATACGGTCAGAAAAGAATGCCACCGATTCAATCACGGTGATGCAATATAGTGAAGCCAAGGGCTGGCAGACTGTTGGCAAGCCGCTGTTTTCTGGAGATGCAGTTGATCATGTTGCTCTTTTCGCATCAGAAAGTGGAATCTTTACTGCATTTGCCGATAACAGCGTGGGGAATTTGCTGTCAGTTATGCGCCATGAACTGCCATAAAAAAGACCGGCATTTTTTGTGCCGGTCCTGCAACTTATATTGTTCGTAATAATGAGGTGCCTTCCATTTCATCAGGCTTTTTCAGGCTCATCATTTCTAGTATCGTTGGCATTACATCTGCCAGCCTTCCGTCTTTTCGTAAGATGTCTGCTGGTTTGCTTGTACTTCCGCTGGAATGGCTTCGTAAATCAGGGTCTATCAGGATGCAATCTACTGTGTAGGTAGTGTGGCTGGTGTGGGCGCTGTTAATATCGGGGTTGAACATTTGCTCGGCGTTGCCATGATCTGCGGTTACCACAAGCTTTCCACCTCGCTTGAGTGTGGCATCAACGATTTGTTGGACGCAGGAATCAACAGTTTCACAGGCCTGGATTGCTGCTTCCAGCTTTCCGCTGTGCCCTACCATGTCGCCATTGGCGAAATTCACCAAAATAAAGTCTTCGCAGTCATCGGCTGTCAGCCTTTCCAGAACAAGGTCTCTGACAGCTATGGCGCTCATTGCTGGCTGTAAATCATAGGTGGCGACTTTTGGCGATTGCGCCATTTTTCGGTGTTCGTTTTCAAAGGGTTCGTCGCGGTAGTCATTAAAGAAAAATGTAACGTGAGGAAATTTTTCGGTTTCTGCACAGCGAAATTGGGTTTTTCCTAGTTTGCTCAGATATTCACCCGCAATGTTGACCATCTTTGGTGGTTTTGGAAATGCGACATGCACCATTTTTGATAGTTCGGCTTCGTAGGCGGTCATGGTAAGCCAGTGGATATCAAGTTTGTCTCCACGGTCGAATCCTTTTTCGCCGGATTCCGGAGAGGGTGGAACCGAGCCAAAGAATTCTTCCATGACAAATGAACGGATAATCTCTCGGGGCCGGTCGCCACGAAAATTGAAAAAGATTGCGCTGTCGCCGTTTTTCATACGAGTTTCTTGCCAGTTTTCGCCAATGTAGCGCGGCGGAATAAATTCATCTCCGTTTTGGCTGTCGTTTTCTGGTGCATCGTAGTAATCTTGTATTGCTTCTTTTGCGGTAGAAAACATAGGAGCGGTAGAATTGCGGCCGGTTAACACATCGTATGCGCGCTTGACTCGTTCCCAACGGTTGTCCCGGTCCATGGCCCAGTAGCGGCCACAAATGGAGGCAATCTTCCCCGTGCCGATGTCTTCCAGGGTTTTTTCGATATCTGCAACAAAGTCAATTCCGCTGTACGGACCGGTATCTCTACCGTCGGCAAATAAGTGTAGCGCCACTTTTTGCTGTCCCATTCGTGAGCATGCGCGAACACAAGCATACAGATGATTCAGGAGAGAGTGGACACCGGCATCGGATGCCAGCCCCATTATATGGACGTAGCCGTTATTTTTTTTGGCAGCTTGGATGCAGGCGGTAAGTTCAGCGTTATCGTAAAAGCTTTCATCCCGGATTGACCGGGTAATTCTGACTGAGTCTTGGTACACAATTCGACCAGCTCCTAGATTTTGGTGACCCACTTCGGAGTTCCCCATGGTGCCATCGGGAAGGCCGACATCTTCACCAGAAGTTGCTATCGGAACCCAAGGGTATTCCTGTAATAATGAGTCATTACAAGGGGTGCTTGCGAGTTCAATTGCATTGTATTCATGTTGTTCTGGGTTAGGGTTACGCCCCCAGCCATCGCGTACTATTAGGACAAGTGGTTTTACTGGCATACACACTCCTTTTTTTGCAGTATAGCATAGCAATATTTGTATCGCCAAGCTTGCTGCTGGTATTCTCTTGTGGTGAATTGTGTGGTGAGGCTACTGTGCGAATCCTTGACAGCCGAGGGTATCAACAGTAGTCTTATATCCCCGGCATAGAACCGGAATGGTAGAGGTGAATATGCAGAATTCTGGAAAAGCACTTTTTTGCCATAGTGGGCGCGTCACTTCTGTTAGCGGAAATTTCGTTCAGGTTGAGGTTGTCCCTCCCAGGACCTGTGGTTCTTGTGCAATGAAGTCCAATTGCGGCGGGGCAAAGACTCGTGTTTTAAAGGCTGTTACTGACTCCCCTTGCCAAACCGGCGATCAGGTGCGTGTGGAAATCTCGAATGTGCAGGCTTGGAAGGCCTTGTTTTTTGGGATAATTCTTCCATTTCTAGTCACTATTCTTGGAGTCGTTATTGGTCTGCAGCTTTCGGGAAATGACACAATCGCCGGTGCTGCTGGTTTGTTGTCTGTCGCATTTTATTATGGTCTTTTATACTTTTTTCGTTCAGCTGCGGAACGCAGCTTCATCATAAAAGCTAGTCCTGTGCCCGAAGCTTAGGATTGGCAAAGATCTTATAAGGAAGGTATGGCAAATGATTTCCATCTTCATAGGTGTTGCTGCCATGGCTGGAGTGGCCGTAATTTTTGCGGCAGTACTTTTCTGGGCAACCAAACGATTTGCGGTGTACGAAGATCCCCGTGTTGATCAGGTTAACGAAATGTTGCCCGGAGTAAACTGTGGTGCCTGTGGGTATCCCGGTTGCCGCCAAATGGCTGAGGCCTTGGTTCAAGGCGCTGAGCGGGGTGATATTAGCGATATGAATTGTCCTCCAGGCGGGGCCGATACCATGCAAAAAATTGGTGAGTTTTTCGGTCTCGATGTGAGCAGTGAAAAACGAACGGTTGCTGTATTAAGGTGCGGTGGTACATATTCTGCGGCCCCTGATAAGGCGATATTTGATGGTACTGTTAGTTGTCGTTTGCAGCATACTATTCATGCCGGGCGATCGGGCTGTCCTGCTGGCTGTCTTGGTTGTGGTGATTGTGAAGAAGCTTGTACGTTTGATGCCTTGCATATAAATGAGGAAACGGGCTTGCCTGAAATCGACGATGAGTTGTGTACCAGCTGTGGCTTGTGTGTCGATGCCTGCCCTAGGGATCTGATTGAAATCCGCCCTATTGGAAAGACCAAAAAACTGAAACGAGTGTGGATAAATTGCCGGAATACGCAAAAGGGCGCTGCTGCCAGAAAGAATTGTAGTGTTGCTTGTATTGCCTGCGGAAAATGTGTGGATGTTTGTGACGCTGTTGTTGGTGCTATAACAATAGAGAATAATCTGGCATATATTGATCCGGATATTTGTATTGCCTGTGGAAAGTGCGTTCATGTATGTCCGACAGGATCAATTGCTGCAAATTATTCGGTGCCGCTTCCCAAGAAAAAGGAGCCTGCTGTGGAAAAGGAGGGCACCAATGAGTAAGGTGAAAACATTCCCCCGTGGCGGAGTTCATCCGCCGGAAAAGAAATTAACTGTTGATAAGCCAATTACTACAATTCCGGTTCCTCAAAAGATATGGGTGCCTCTTTCTCAACATATTGGTGCCCCTGCGAGTCCAGTTGTGCAAAAAGGCGATGCTGTTCTGGTAGGGCAGTTGCTGGCAGAACAAAAAGGATTTGTTTCTGCTCCGGTGCACTCCCCTGTATCTGGAAAAATACTCAAGGTTGATTCCGTTGTTGGTTTTACCGGGTATTCGCAACCCGCAATACAGATTCAAACAGAAGGGGATACCTGGTTAGATTCTATTGATCGTTCCGATGTACTTGTAAGTAATATTGAAGGAAACGGGAAAGAACTGATTAAGAAAATTGCGGACGCCGGTATTGTTGGATTGGGCGGGGCTGCTTTCCCAACCAGCGTAAAACTCAGTGTTCCTGCAGGAAAAAAAATCGATACCCTGATCATAAATGGGGTTGAGTGCGAACCCTATTTGACAGCTGATCACCGAATGATGCTGGAACATGCTCGTGAGATATTGGTCGGTGTTCGCGTATTGATGCGTGCGCTGGGTGTTTCAAAGGCGTATATCGGTATCGAAAATAATAAGCCTGATGCAATTGGGCTTGTTCAGGAAACCATTGCAAACTCAGGAAAAATCTCCGAGGGAAGCATTTCGGTTGTCCCGTTAAAGACACGTTACCCGCAGGGCGCTGAAAAACAGCTTATAAAATCAATTTTGAACCGCGAGGTTCCAAGCGGGCGATTGCCTCTTGATGTGGGCACGGTTGTGAGCAATGTTGGCACCGCTTACGCTGTGTATCGGGCAGTACAAAAAAATGAACCGCTGGTACAACGGGTAATAACTGTTACTGGAACCGGGGTAACGCGACCGGGGAATTATCTGGCTAGGGTAGGGACTACTGTTGCAGACTTACTTGAATTTGCCGGTGGTTTGCCCGCGGATGCAGGGAAAGTAATCGCAGGTGGCCCTATGATGGGAACCGCCGTCGGTGTCTTGGATGCGCCGGTTGTAAAAGGAACCTCAGGGATTCTTGTTCTTAATCAGAAAGAGTCAAAACGGGCGCCTGTAACACCCTGTATTCGATGTGGGCACTGCGTATCGGTCTGTCCGATGGGCCTTGAGCCGTATTTGCTCGAACTGCTTGTTGGGGCCGGGAAAACAGAGGAACTGGATCAGCATAGAATTCTGGATTGTATTGAGTGTGGCTCTTGTGCCTATGCTTGCCCGGCTGGCCGCCATCTACTGGATGCAATTCGGGTTGGAAAGGGTATGGTAATGGAAATGCGACGGAGGAATGGATGAGTAAGCTTCGAATAATATCACCTTCTCCACATATTAGTTCGCCGGTATCGACTGGAATGATAATGTGGATGGTAAGTTTTGCTTTGTTGCCGTTGATGGTTACATCGGTTTGGGTATTTGGCTTGCGTTCGCTAGCTGTTATTGCCGTTTCGGTAGTTTCCTGCGTCACGATTGAGTTTTTGTTGACAAAATTTGTGATGAAGCAGACGGTTTTGGTGAGCGATGGTTCTGCTGTTGTTACCGGCATTTTGCTTGCAGCAAACTTGCCGGCAACCATGCCTTTGTACCAAGTTGTAATTGGTGCTGCTGCGGCTATTGGAATAGGGAAGCTCGTTTTTGGCGGGATTGGAAACAATCCTTTTAATCCTGCTCTGGTTGGGCGGGCATTTTTGCTTATTAGTTACCCTGTGGATATGACAACTTATGTGAAACCTGGATTTCAAGTTTGGGCGGATGCGGCTGACAGTATTACAGCGGCAACTCCTTTGGGTGTTTTAGCAGAAGGCGGTGCACAGGCAGCAGATCAATTGCCGGGCTTTATGGATTTATTTTGGGGAAATGTTGGTGGAACCCTGGGAGGCATTGGTGTTTGCGCCGTTCTTCTTGGCGGACTGTTGCTGATCGTTTTTCACGTTGTGGACTGGCGCATCCCGCTTACCTATTTGGGTAGCCTCGCGGCAGTTACTGGTTTGGCATGGCTTATAAACCCCGAGGCGTATGTAAATCCGCTCTTTCATATGATGGCTGGCGGTGCAATGCTTGGTGCTTTTTTTATGGTAACGGATTACACAACCACGCCAATGACCCGCAAAGGCCGGGTTATTTTTGCGGCTTCAGCTGGGGTAATCACTGCCGTGATTCGGCTTTTTGGTGCTTTGCCGGACGGAGTTGCGTATTCAATCTTGTTTATGAATGCTCTGGTCCCATTGATAGATCGTGCAGTTGTTCCGAAACCTTTTGGACGTCCATGGGTTCCAGAGGGTCAAAATCAGCTTGCTGGACAGGAGAAAACAAATGGCTGAAGAACAAGTACAAGTAAAGAAAAAGATGCCTGATACGCTTGGTGCAATGATTGGGGTGTTAGCAGCGATTGCAATTATTTCTGGTTTGGCTTTGGGTTTTGTAAATTACATTACCTACGACAAAATTGAAGCGAATCAGAAAGAGCGGACCATGCTGGCTGTTCGCGAGGCTTTGCCGGAGTACACCAATGATCCTTCTGCTGAAGTTTGGTACGATCCTGAGCATGAAGGTTTTGCGGCCTATCCTGCCCGAATGAATGGCGAATTGCAGGGTGTTGCTGTGCGAGCAAGCGTGAGTAGCGGATATGGCGGTGAAATTTCCGGTATTGTTGGCTTTACCCCGGAAGGCCGAGTAAGTAAATTGATTATTCTGCAACATTCAGAAACTCCTGGTTTGGGTGCGAACATTGAAAAACAGGATTTTCGAGATCAATTTATTGGGTCCCGCCCGCTCGGTCCAAATGCGAATCCACCTCAAGTACGGCAGGATTTACAGGATGGGGATATGCCGGTAGATGCAATAACTGCGGCTACAATCAGTTCCCGGGCAGTTGTAGATTTGGTAATGGCTGCTGCGCAGGCGCATGTTGATTATTCCCGCCAGCCGGATTATTTGGGAGGTAGCGATGAGTGATTCACCAAAAAATGTATTGACGCGGGGGTTCATCCGTGAAAACCCCGTTTTTGCCTTGTTGTTGGGTATGTGCCCGACTCTTGGGGTAACAACCAGTGCGGTAAATGGACTGGGGATGGGGCTTGCAACCACCGCTGTATTGTTAGGAAGTAACGTTGTCATTTCATTAATAAAAAACCTTATTCCTGATTCGGTTCGGATTCCGGCTTACATTGTTGTTATTGCCAGTTTTGTTACGATTATTGATTTAAGCATGGCTGCCTATTTACCAGCCTTACATGGTGCCTTGGGGCTGTTTATTCCATTGATAGTTGTGAACTGTGTTATACTTGGTCGGGCAGAAGCATTTGCAAACAAAAATAGTGTAGGCTTATCAATTCTTGATGCTATCGGCATGGGGCTTGGTTTTGCATTAGCGCTTACAATGCTTGGAAGTGTTAGGGAGATTCTTGGTAATGGTAGTGTTTTTGGCTTAGTGATTCCTGGTATCAGTGAAATTCCAATGCTGATTTTTCTTATGCCTCCCGGGGCTTTTATTGCGCTGGGGTTTTTGATTGCGGGGGTTAATTCCTTGCACGAAATGGCATCACGGGAAGAAAAACCAGTGTTCTCGCCTTCAAAAGTCTATACTTCAAAAAGTGGGGAAGAATCATGAATTATCTTGCAATAATGGTTGGGGCAATACTAATAAACAATATTGTTCTTGTTCAATTTCTCGGTATCTGTCCCTTTCTAGGGGTTAGTAGCAAGATTTCCACAGCGGTGGGAATGAGTTCTGCGGTACTTTTTGTTATGACTTTGGCAACCCTGGCAACGCATTTATTGTATTACAGCGTCCTGTTGCCGGCTGGTTTGGCATATTTGCAGACGGTTTCTTTTATTCTTGTTATTGCGTCTTTGGTGCAGTTGGTAGAAATTGTGCTGAAAAAAGTGAGTCCGGCTTTGTATCAAGCTCTTGGGGTATTTTTGCCCTTGATTACTACTAACTGTGCGATTTTAGGGGTAGCTTTGCTTGTTGTTCAGCGGGATTATAGTTTGATGCAGGGATTGGTTTTTGCTATTGCCAGCGCAATTGGATTTGGATTAGCGCTGATTATTTTTGCCGGTATTCGCGAGCGGCTTTCACTTGCTGCGGTTCCCAAGCGTTTGCAAGGAGCTCCTATTAGTCTTATTACTGCTGGAATTCTTGCGATGGCCTTTATGGGATTCGCTGGTTTGATGTAAGATATAAAGAGTTTAGCCAGATGGGGAAAACGGCCGCATTCTGCGGCCGTTTTTTTGCTAGAAAGAAGCAAACAGCCAAAAGCTACCGATAATGATAATAATGGCCGCTGCAATTAGTTCAAGTGCTTCGTGCAGGAAGTGGCCGTGGGAAAATTTGCTGGTAAATTGTGTTTTACCAGCTACCGTGACTAAACAAATGGCAATGAGGGTTGTCCCCATGCCAGCGGCAAAGGCGATAACAGCGGTGAGCCCGATCATGAGATTGCCAACAGCCAGGGCAAACATAAGGATCATTGCGGATCCTGGACAAGGCACTGTTGCTGAAAGGACGATTGCCGGAAGCATTTTTCCGCCGCTGAGAAATTGAGCAATTTTTCCCGGAGGGCGTTCGTCGTGCATGTGGCTTGCTTGCTCGGTGTTTTTGACGGCGGCCCTCCTGCTTGTGACAAACTCAATAATCTTTTGAATAATGATTACTAGGCCAATTGCCATTGCTATTCCGGCAGTGATTCTCTGCACAATAATTGATGCATTATCCAGTGCAGCATTCACTGATGCCTTGAGAATGAACCAGGCCACAAGAACAATCGTTGCGCCGGCGCCAGCGTGTAGAATGGCAGTTGCGCCCCCAGCGATAATTGCATCTCGGGGTTTCGCGTCAGCGGCTGCAAAATAGGAAACCAGTAATACCTTGCGATGGCCGGGAAGAAGTGCATGTATAAGGCCGTAAAGGAAAGCAATAAGTGCGGCGGCAGTAAGTCCCTTTGCATTATTTGATGAGCCTGAATCCATAATTTCCGAAAGTTTCTCATTGAAAAAATGTTGCATTCGGGTGGGGAGGAATGCGGTCATCCGTTGCAGAATTCCGCTTCCGTCGGAGGTGCGTTCTGTTGGTGTTGTCTGCACACTTGCGGGGGGCGAAGAGCTTCTGGTGGAGCCCTGCCCGCTGGTAAAGGGATTCTGGGCATGTGCGCTTTGAAGGGACACAGCACCTATCAGAATTATAAAAAAAATAAGTGTTGAAAAAAAATGACCTTTTCCAGTTTGAAGGAAAAGATCATTTGCTAAATTCGTTGCTTTCATGCTCGAAGTATAACACTTGGGTCAGCAAGTGTATATATATTCAGTTATTCCTATGCGTTGCCTTCTCCGGCACCAGTAAGAGTTTTGATATATTGCAATCGTTCAAAATCTTCTGGTACAGAACTGTGGCTTTGGCTAACCTTTCCGCGGAACTGTTCAACTGAATCGAAGTGATGGTCTTTCATATATGTTTTGAGACCTTCGAGCAGTTTTCCGATTACTGGTATGCCGTTTTCATACATGGTGCTACAGATCTGTCCAACCTGTGCGCCAGCAAGAAGAATTTTGATTAAATCTTCGCTGGTATGTATTCCTGATGACGCTGCCAATTGTATCTGGTTTTTTTTGTACAGCAGGCTAATCCATCGCAAAGGAAGGGCAAGGTCGTTACTGTTGCTGAACGGGGATGCGCTTTTTAGGCGATAATGGTCAATATCAATATCAAATTGATAAAAACGATTGAAGAGCGTAACCGATTGTGCCCCTGCTTTGCGTAACTCGTCAATCATTAAAGGGATAGATGTGAAATAGGGGGCAATCTTTACAGCAAGAGGGATATTTACTGATTTTCGAGCAAGGTGAACGGCGTTTGTATACCAATCACGAATTTCTTTTTCGTCAGTAGTATAGTCTTGCGGTAACAGTGCTAAGTTCAGCTCTATGCCGTCTGCGCCTGCTTCCTCAATTTGCGGCAAGCGTTCGATCCACCATTCTTGGCGGAAGGCATTTACGCTCCCAAGAACTGGAATGCTGACTTTTTTCTTAGCTTCGCTAATTATTGTGCAGTAGCGCTCCATATCGAAGCCAGTTTGCATTTCGGTTATGTAGTCATGGCTTTCCGGGTGAGACGAAACATCCATTTGTTGAATTTCAGCATCGATTTCTTCCTGAAAAATTGACTTTACAATAACGGCGCCTGCGCCGGCTTCCTCGAAGGCAACAATTTTTTCTGGGCTGTTGCTTAATCCGCAGCTGGAAACAACTATTGGGTTTCGCAGCTCAATTCCCATGTACTGAACCTTGGTATCAATCATGGAATAAATGTACTCTTTCCAGCACCAGCTGTCAATTATCAGAGATACGTGTCTGGCTGATTATAGAAGTAAGGTATTTTTTTGCTGTGTAGGATTTTGCAGTTAAGCTTTCTTGACAGCTTTTACGTAGTCTGTTATAGTGCCCGGACGGTTTGACTGCCCCTGTAGCTCAGTGGTAGAGCACCACCATGGTAAGGTGGGGGTCATCGGTTCAAATCCGATCGGGGGCTCTTTTGTCATATCGGATATCTGCTAAGGCCAGTAGCTCCAATTGGTAGAGCGGCGGTCTCCAAAACCGCATGTTGTAGGTTCGAGTCCTGCCTGGCCTGGGAAAGAGGTGGTGCATGAAGAAGATTATTCAGTTTTTTAAAGATAGTGCCGCCGAGCTCAGAAAAGTAGTTTGGCCGACGCAGGAAGAAGTAGTTTCCAATACCAAAGTGGTAATTGTGTCGGTTGCAATCTTTGGTGCTGTGCTGGGCTTGGTAGATTTTCTTTTTCTTTCGGGAATAGATAGTATCTTCTAGCGGTGATTTAGAACAAGAAGGCAATAGTTCATGTCAAAACAGTGGTATGTGTTGCATGTCTTTTCGGGGCATGAGAATAAAATTGAGAAACTCTTGAGAATGGCGATGGATGCTGGTGAATTTGGTGATGCAGTATCCGATGTTCGTGTGCCTTCTGAGCGTGTTGTTGAGGTTCGGGACGGTAAAAAGAGAGAGAGTAACAAGAAATTCCTTCCTGGCTATATTTTGTTAGAAATGGATCTTCCTGATATGGGTTGGAAGAGCGTATGTTCCAATATCCGAAAGATACAAGGTATTACCGGATTTGTTGGTTCGACCCCTGCGTCAAAGCCGCAGCCGATTTCCAAAGAGGAAGTTCGGACAATCTTGCAGAAATCTGGCGAATTGAAGGGCGAAAAAGCGGCCCGACCAAAGCAGACCTTTGTTGTTGGTGAGAATGTCCGGGTTGTTGATGGCCCATTTAGTACCTTTACTGGTGTTGTCGATGAAGTTAACCAAGAAAAGGGAAAGCTTCGCTTGATGGTGGGTATTTTTGGACGTTCGACGCCTGTGGAAGTTGATTTCTTACAGGTTGAAAAAGTATAAAGTCGCTAGCTGTTACAGCTGGTGATATTTTCCTCGTTGAGGAGTAGATGGGAGTTGTGCGTAAGGTGCAACGCTAGTACCACAAGGAGAAAAGAATGGCAAAGAAGAAAGTAACCGGGATTATCAAGCTGCAGGTTCCTGCAGGGAAGGCAACCCCGGCTCCTCCCGTTGGCCCAGCATTGGGACCGCATGGTGTAAGTGCACCACAGTTTGTTCAGCAGTTTAATGATGCAACATCGAATTTTGAAGCTGGTTTGACAATACCGGTAGTTATTACCGTATATGCTGACCGGACCTTTTCGTTTATCACGAAGACTCCTCCAGCTGCTGTATTGATCAAGAAGGCGTTGGGTTTGTCTAGTGCGTCTGCAGAGCCGCATAAGGTGAAAGTGGGAACCTTGACTCAGGCTCAATTGACATCTATAGCGGAAACAAAAATGCCTGATTTGAATGCAAATGATATCGAAGCTGCAAAGAAGATTGTTGCAGGGACTGCCCGGAGCATGGGCGTGTTGGTGGAGGCCTAATATGAAGCGTGGAAAGAAATATCAGGAAGCGCGGGCCAAGATTGAGATGGGCCGTCAGTTTCCTTTGGAAGAAGCAGTTGGTTTGGTAAAACAGGCAGCATATGC
>CAYNNU010000022.1:0-17743 GCA_964398645.1 uncultured Spirochaeta sp. | reverse complement strand
TGCCTACACCGCTCCCGGCTGTAATCGTACGCCAAAATGTCAGGTGCATATTATGTGGGAGCAGGTAAGCGAACACATGCAGGAATACTTTTCTACACTGACGCTGGAAAAAATCATCTCCCAGGCCCCATCCAAAAAAGCAGCAAGCGCATAGGCCGCCTGGAAAGCGACCGCCGCGCATAATTACCGTTTAGGACGCAGCAAACTCACGCATTTGCGCTTCCTGCTCAGGGCTGATAACCCCAGCTTCGCGGCAATACAAAAACACTTCATCAAGCTGCATACATGAATGCAATTCCATTCCCGCAGCAGTCATTTCCTGGCGTCCCTGGCTTCCACGTTCTAGCAGAACAACCAAGTCCTCTACCACAAGACCCGCTTCGCGCAATATCTCTACTGCCTCGATTTTGCTGCCGCCGGTGGTAATCAGATCATCGAGCAACAAAATCCGTTCACCGGCAACGAAGCCACCCTCGATGCGGTTTCCGGTGCCATGTTTTTTCTTTTCCATTCGTGGATAAATCATGGGGATGCCAGTCTCTAGGGAGACTGCAGTTGCAAGCGGCAAGGCCGCTACCGGGATTCCGGCAATACGGTCGAATTTTAGGCCCTTCACAGCGCTGGCATAGGCCTTTGCCACCAGCCGCAAAAGCTTAGGCGAGCGGACCACCCGGCGCAAATCAATATAAAATGGGGAAACGATTCCAGATTTCAGGGTAAACTGACCGGTGCGAAAACACTCTTCCTCCACCAGTCCCTTACAAATCTGCGCATTCAAAGCCTGTTCTTTACTGACCGGACTGTCATTGCCCAAAGCAGCAGATCTCGAGCCTGCAAAACTGGTCCGAACCTTTCGAATGGCATCTCGGTAGCTTTTTGCCGCCTCGGCCGGCGAATCCGCTTGAGTAATCCCGCGGGCGACCACCGGCAATACGCCGCTGCCGTCTGCCCGTAAACCACGAAGCAGCGATTCTTCCAGCGATCCACCCTGAGCTCCAATACCGGGGCAGAGTATCCACATATCCGGATGCTTCTGCCGCACTCGCTCTAAGGATTCGAGGTCGGTGGCACCAACAACAGCGCCTGCCACACCAGCAATATCCGGCATAGCATTCCAGTCATCCACCAAGCGGGCAGTATGCTCAAACACACTGCAACCACCCCGCCCGGGTCCATTATTATTTTTGCAGGCAACTATGGTCTGCATATCAGCAGAGCCTGGATTTGAGGTTTTTACCAACACAAAGGCACCCTTCCGGGCGTCCTGTAAAAAGGGCGCAATAGCGTCTTTACCCATATAGGGATTCAAAGTGACCGCATCGGCCCGCAAGCGACCAAAGGCGGCCTCGGCATAGGCCTGGGCAGTCGAACCAATATCCCCGCGTTTACAATCCAAAATAACCGGGATATCGGCAGGAACCAGGGCGATAATTGCCTCAAGCGCTGCAACACCAGCCGCTCCAAAGGCTTCATAAAAAGCCGAATTGGGTTTATATGCAGCGGTATACTCAGCTGTTTCCGCTATTAAACGACGACCCCACTCCACCAAATTATCATATATACGGGAGGTACTCTCCGCACTGTTCTCAGGTCTGGCACCCGTACGCTCACCATATGAACCAAAGTCGGGGAGATTCACATCAGCCGGCCGGGGATCCAAGCCAACACAAAGCAGGGAGTCACTCTTTCGGATTCGCTCTTCTAATAGCTGTTCAAAACGCTTTTCCATACACCTTCCTTTTCGGCAGGCATTCTATCGGCTTTTTGCCGCTTTGTCATCCTTTCACAAATCTCTTGTGAGCTAACAAAAACTAGTTTAAAAAACACCCTTTTTCGGCTATAGTTATGAAATGTCAGATTTAATACACACAGCAGACGAAACTGTTCAAAAGGCAGCAGATGCTATTAGCGCCGCACATCACCTTGTTGCCTTCACCGGTGCAGGCATGTCGGCCGAAAGCGGCATACCCACCTTCCGGGGCGAGTCAGGAATCTGGAATGAGTATGACCCTCTGGTCCTGGATATTGGCTTTTTTAAGCAAAACCCAGCTGAATCATGGCGAGCCATCCGCGATATTTTTTACAAAAAGGCGGCCGAAAATCCTCCCAACGCAGGCCATCTTATATTGGCAGACTGGGAGAAACGCGGCGTTTTGAAGCATATCATCACACAAAATATTGATGACCTGCACTACCAGGCTGGCAACCGCTCTGTTAGCGAATACCACGGGAATATCCGCAATCTTGTGTGTATGAAGACCGGCAAGTTAGTGCCCTTCGATCCTTCTGTTTTCCAGGATGATGATCCGGTTCCCCGCAGCCCGTGGGGCGGCATATACAAACCAGACTTTGTATTTTTTGGCGAGGGAATCCCTGCCGATGCCGCGCGCCGATCTGCCCAGGAAACGTCACAGTGCGATGTAATGCTGGTGATCGGCTCTACCGGAGCGGTATATCCGGCCGCTCAGTTACCCCAGCTTGCTGCCAGCAACGGTGCCACAATAATCGAAATAAACCCAAACAGCAGTGCATATACAAACACTATCACGGATATCCACCTGCAGTATAAAGCAGCAGAAATCCTTCCTCTAATAAACAAACTTTTACGTATACAGGAATAACACATGAGTACTACCAAACGAGCCACTGTGGCAATGCGATTTCGCGACCTTGATGCCTATGGCCATGTAAACAACTCGACAATGTTTAATTACCTCGAAGAAGCTCGGGTATCATTATTCGGCGAAGATTTCTACAAAACTCCCATGGACGAACTACAATTCATTGTGCAAAAAACATGTTGCACCTATATTCGCCCCCTGCTGCCGCAATCCCATATCGATGTTGTCATGGATATTGTAAAAATGGAGCGCTCCCGCTTTATTATTGACTACGTCATTGAAGATAGTGAAGGTATAAAATATGCCGAAGCCAGCACTACAATGGCCTGCTTTAATCCAAAAACCAATCGACCCGCGTCTATCCCCGAATGGTTCCGAAAACGAGTTGGCGAATAAAAGCTTTTTACGAAAGCACGGCTGATATTGGCATTTTTCTGCGACAGGAGTATAGTTAGACTATGAAATATCGTATTCTTCTTGTATGTACCGTATTGTTTCTCACAGGAACGTTTTTTGTAGCGGCTGAGGGTTTAGGGGTTGAAGGCAGCTGGACCGCCTACAGTCCCACAGGACTACCATCCTACAGCCTTCGCGAGCATCAGAGCCCCGAGTCTGCAGTGGATCTAGCCGAAGGCAGCATCACCTTTTCTGGTGGCGGCGCCCTACAAACCGACTTTTTGCCCTACTCTGCTTGGGAAGAATCAGGTGGTTTTTTGGTATTGTCTGAAGGAGAAATGCGGGCATTTTTTGCAGTCCGCAGCCTTAATGACAACACTTTGGTACTCACGAACCTGACAGTCATTGAGCAGAACCGGCAGATCATCAACATTCGAGTGCATCGACCGGAGAGCTTGTTGCTTCTCAAACAATAAAAAAAGGCCGGCATCAGGCCGGCCCTTATTTCGGCGGCAAAAAACCGCACGCATTCTGTTCCCCAAGTAGCTAATTTACGCCTCTTTGTTTTCTAGTGCTTCCTGCTTACGCTTATCCAAAGGATGCTGTTCTTCCGGCTCTTCCCCCAGCAATTCAATAAACTCAGAGCGGCTAAGCACTTCATGTTCCAAAAGATGATCGGTTACCGTATCCAGCTGCGTTCTGTTTTTCTTTAAAAAAGCAATGACCTTTTTATAGCGCTCAGCAAGAATACGGGCTGTTTCCTCATCGATATATTGCTGAGTACTCTCCGAATACTCCCGACTGGAAAGAGCAACCTCACTATCAAGAAAGGTTCCGCCACCACCCTTGGGCAAATACACATTATGAAACTTTTCACTCATTCCGTACTCGGTAATCATCCGACGTACAATATCCCCAGCCCTGCTTAAATCATTACTTGCACCCGTCGAAATATTATCGTATACCACTTTCTCCGCAGCACGGCCGCCAAGGAATACATCAACCTTGCCGATCAACTCTTCCTCAGTCATCAAAAAGCGATCCTCAATTGGCACCTGCAAAGTATAGCCCAAGGCGCCATAGCCACGGGGCACAATAGAGATTTTCTCCACTGGATCAGCACCCGGCGTGTAATGCGCAACCATTGCATGACCAACTTCGTGATAGGCAATTCGGCGTCGCAAATCAGGATTTATAGCACGATTCTTCTTCTGCAATCCCGCCATGACCTTTTCAATCGCCTCTTCCAAATCTTCCTGAATAACTACATCGCGGTCCGATCGAACCGCCAAAAGGGCTGATTCATTGATAATATTGGCCAAATCTGCTCCGGCCAGACCCGCAGTAGCGCGCGCAATTCTATCCATCTCAATATCAGCAGATAACTTCACATCTTTTGAATGAATCTGCAAAATTGCCAGCCGGCCATCAAGATCGGGCTTATCTACCAAAACCTGCCGGTCGAAACGGCCCGGCCGCATCAAGGCCGGATCGAGAGTCTCCGGCCGATTCGAGGCTGCCAGAACGATGACCCCACTGCGAGCATCAAAACCATCCATCTCTACCAACAATTGATTCAAGGTCTGTTCCCGCTCATCATTGGAAGACATTCGCGAACGGCTTTTCCCAATAGCATCAAGCTCATCAATAAATATAATTGACGGTGCCTTTTCCCGGGCCTGTTTAAAAAGATCGCGAACCCTGCTAGCCCCAACCCCTACAAACATTTCAACAAAATCAGAACCGCTCATGCGGAAAAACGGCACCTCTGCCTCTCCGGCAACAGCACGAGCAAGGAGGGTTTTCCCAGTCCCGGGAGGGCCGATCAACATCACTCCCTTAGGAATTTTCCCACCGATTGCCAAATACCGCTCCGGCTTTTTCAGAAAATCCACCACCTCTTCCAATTCGGCCTTTGATTCATCTGCTCCGGCCACGTCGGTAAACTTCACACCAGTGTCTCCTTCAACGGCTACCCTGGCATTATTTTTGCCGAAATTCATCAAACCACCGGCGCCGCCCATATTCCCAAGCCGGCTGAACATTATTCGCCAGAAGATCAAGAGGATTGCAATCGGAACCACCCAACTCAAAATCATATTCAAAAACGGGCGTTCTTCGGGAAATGCACCAAAGAAGTCAACCTCGTTTTCCATCAAAATATTTACAAGATCATAATCACCATAATAGGGAATTCGCTCGGCTAAAAAAGTCCACTGGCTCCCGCCACCCGGCAGAATACCGTTCCCAGCAGAAGGTTGCCGGGATGCATTACGCCCACGCAAAATCTTTTCCGATATTTCCACCTGTGTGATCTCGCCCGACTGTACCTTCTGCACAAATTGCAGATAGCTTATCTCCGTTTCACTCGGCTGTGCCTGCATGAGATTCATCACCAACATAAGCACTATGGCAATCAGTAAAAAGATAAACGGAAAATTCAATTTGCCCTTAAAAAAGCCACCAATTCCTGGAAACTGCTGGTCGGAATCACCATTGGAAGAACCAGGACCTTTGGAATTCCAACCGGTTTTATTACCTTCCCTATCATTTTTTCCAGTAGTATTTGAATCGCTGTCATTTTCAGACGACATGCGTATTCTATTCAGCATAAATAAAGCCTCCGCACTGTAATATACCAACTAATTGCCGGACAGAAAACCGCCGAACAAGCACAATCAATATAAATACTCAACCGAAAGATGCCATAGCCCTGAATAGCCCGGATGAGCGCCATCGACAACTCGAATATCCGTACCGGTATGACTAATAGTCCAGCGCAATGCCGGGGGAATTGTATAAGAGAAACCTGCTGTCCAGTACATTCGGCGATCCAGGGCGTTGGCAATTCCATCCGGACTGGTGTAGGGTTGATTCTGGTCAGTTACAATTCCAGCGGCTGCATTGAGCCGGATTTCAGTATTCACATGAATATGATACAAAACCTCAAGGTTCAAAAGCTGTTCGGATACATAGCTGTTCAAGCTGCGCGGAATAGTGTAGCGAAGCTGTAAAACAGAAGCAGGTGTAGCCCGCATTCCCCGCGGCAATATCCAAAAAGCTGAAAGGGTGTACTCCCGTACCGCATCACTGGAAGCGGCGCCATCGCCGGTATAATCCATCCAGCGGCCCCAATCCCAGCCCAAACCGAGGCCCAGCATACTTGTTTGGCCGTAGGCAATTGCGATTTCCTGGCGAAAACCGCCAAGGCGATAATCCCCGGATGTTTCCCGTTCCTCCAGCACACTCAAACCACGAAGATAAATATCATTGAACAAGCCTTCGGCGCGCAAAGTAAGTGCATGGCGCTGACTGCGCTGAAATCCATCGCGGCCAACAGCAAAAAAAGGATCGTACTGCAAGCCAAAATGCCTGGAAGGCTGGCGAAAAACTGCTGACTTAATTGCTGCTCCGACACGATCCCACTGCGTTTCCCCAACTCCATCGTTTTCATCCGGATATACCGAGCCACTTTGGGCTGGTGACCCAGCCTGAGGATTTCCAGCTGAGTCGCTCGCGTCGGCCGCACCGCCAGCCGCGCTGCCAGCGCCGGGAGCGCGGTTCGTCCCGGATCGGCCAGCAGATGGCGCCGACATCACAACTGCCTGTGCCGCAGCAAACGACAGCATATTCTGCAACGTAGTCTGCGGCGGCAACTCATGGCCGCCATCAAATTCCTGAAAAACAGCGGTAATGCCATCCTGATTTAGGGTACGATAGGCTCGGTCGATTCCAGTAATTCGATCATCAGAATCATCACTGCCAATTAAAAAAGCTGCCCGAAAACCATTCTGCCGCAAAGCCCGCCGCGCCTCCGCCGTAATCGGATACGATGATCGACTACCGGCAACTACAGCCCCGGCAAACAATGAAGGATTGCGGACACTCAAAGCCCAAGCTAAATCTCCGCCCAAGCTATAGCCGGCAAGATATATACGATTCTGATCTATTGAATATTGCTGACTCGCCGCGGAAAGCAAATCCAGTACCGTCCGTTCATATTCATCTACAAAGGCGGGAAAATCTGACTCATAATCACTGCGGGAAAATCGCCCAGGGGGCAAAATCAATAGAAAATCCGGCTGGCGCCCTACAGCAAAACCAAATGCAGCGGCCTGCTCGGCAGCAGAGCCGCCGGTATAGGGCAAAAAAACGACCACTGGATATTGCCCGCCCGCCTCATATCCGCGAGGCGGAATAAGCTGCGGATCTTCCGCCTGAACTGTCAGCGGCAGAATTGCTGCCCCTAAACCAATAATAAAAACAAAGACACAACGAAGGGACTGAACCGACCGCATATGTACCTCCCGCCTAAAGCGCTGACGCGCTTTCTTCTACAAAAATATCACACCAGCCAGCCCGGAAACAATTATTACCACTAATGGATGCATTTTGGGCAAAACAAGAATCACCACAAATGCCAGCCCTGCAACTATCGCCGTGAAAGCCCCGTGTATCGCCGTACTCCCGATTGTCCAGACGGCAAAGACAATCAAGGCAAAAATTCCCGGTTTCAAACTATCGGTTAGCTTTTTCCCTAGATGTCCGTTATTACCATCGGTAATGCGAGTATGCAGCTTGACCAGCAAGCGAAAAAGCACAATCCCCAACAGGCCCGGGAGCACAAGCGAGAGGGTAGCAATCACCGAACCGGCTATTCCTGACACGGTAAAGCCGGTGAATGTCGCCGAATTTAAGCCAATCGGGCCCGGGGTCATCTGGGAAATAGTAACAATTGACTTCATTTGATCGGGACTGAGCCACTGTTGCTTCTGAACAACCTCATGAATGATAAGCGATAAGGCGGTAATTCCCCCACCGAAGGCTGCCGCACCAATTACAATAAAAACCAAAGCCAACTCAATCAGCATAATCATCCTTCTCTTCCTGCGCAGATGCAGCCCGACGAAAAGGCAAGACAAAACGCAGAGCAAAAACCGCCGCCAGCAAAGCAAGGGGATGCCAGTGAAACACAAAGAGAACCGCCACCGCCAGTCCGGCAACAACTAGCGAAAAGGGGTCTCGGCGTATCTGATGAAAAAAATGCAAAAGGGTATGCGCCAGCACAGCCGTAACCCCAGCGGCAGCCCCGCTAAGAAAATCAGCTACCACAGGATAGCCTAAATACTCACCGGCAAAACGGGCAATCAACAAAATAACAAAAAACGACGGCAGCAATACGCCCAAAACGGCCGCAATCGCGCCCCTGGCTCCCCGCATCTTCAATCCCTGAGAAAAGGCAGTGTTTACAGCAACAACACCCGGAAAGGACGTGGCCACAGTAACAACATCCCAGAAATCGTTTTCTGCAATCCATTTTCGCCGCTGCGTCAACTCATGCCGCATGACCGAAAGCATGGCAAACCCCCCGCCAAAAGTAAAAAGGCCGATACGAAAAAATACGATAAAGATTTGCCATAGACTGGGATCTTGCATGGGCGCAGTATACCGCTGCATACCCGCTTCCTCAAGGCAGGTTTCCCGCTACAAGTGCTAATTATTGATGAAAAAGCTCAAAAGATTGACCCTCAAGGGACTAGGCACTATAGTGAAATTATATTATGCAAACGTCATTTTCCCCCGGATTAATTCGCGAACTAGTTGAAACAGAAAATTATGTCGAGCTAGTTCGCCTAAGCAACTCAATTCACCCCATGACGATTGCAGAGTCAATAATTGACCTGGAACCAAGCGATATTTGGAAGGTTCTTACCCACCTGCCCGGGCCGGTACAAGCCGCCGTTTTTGTCGAAATGGATGAGCAGGATCAGCTGGATATTGTTGATGCGTTAAGTCCCCGCGAACTCACTCAGCTTTTTAAGCAGATGTCTCCTGACGACCGGGCCGACTTATTTAATGAACTGGATGAGGCAACGCAGAATATCGTTTTGCGTGGGGTTGCCCATGCAGAGCGCGAGGATATCCGGCAATTGAGTTCCTACGAAGAGGGAACTGCCGGCTCAATAATGACCTCGGACTATATTTGTCTGCCGCCGGACACCACTGCCGCCGAAGCCATATCGCGCATGCGAACGCAGGCACCAAAACGCAAAAGCATGTATTACATCTATGTTGTCGATGCAAAACGACATCTGCTTGGTTTCGTTTCTTTGCGGGATGTCATTCTTGCACCACAAAACCGTAAACTTGGCGATCTTGTCCACCGGGATATTATCGTTGCCAAAGCCGACGACGACCAAGAAGAATCAGTACAGAAAATTGCGAAGTACGACCTCATGTCGCTTCCGGTAGTTAATGAAGACGACCTTTTGATCGGGGTTATCACCTCTGATGATGCTATCGACGTAATGCAACAGGAGAACACCGAAGACCTTGAGAAATTGATGGCTATCAGTGGTTCGCACAGCGACACCAGCTATTTGAACACCCCGATACTTGAACATTTCCGCCGCCGGGTACCATGGATAGTGGCGCTTTCCTTTATCGGACTGGCATCCGGCTTTGTAATTCAAACCTTCGAAAATACACTTAGCGCTATTTTTTTACTGGCGCTGTATATGCCCATGGTTGCTGATACCGGAGGAAACACCGGCAGTCAATCTGCATCAGTTATTATCCGTAGCCTTGCTTTGCAACAACTAAAGACGCGTGATTTTTTCCGCGTCTTGCTAAAAGAATTGAGTATCTCGTTCTTGCTTTCCGCTGTTATCGGCCTGCTGGTATATACCCGAGTAATGCTCTTTACTGCAGAATCAGCAATTCCTGTTGGCTTCAGCCTGCACACCATAGGTATAGCAATTGCAATTGCCCTAAGCATTCAAGTCGTCAGCGCCACCCTTATTGGCGCAATATTACCCTTAAGCGCGACAGCATTAAAACTTGACCCTGCAGTTGTTGCCAGCCCGGCGCTGACAACCACCGTGGATATCACCGGTTTGCTTATTTATTTCTTCACTGCAAAAACAATGCTCGGTTTATAGCCGAAATCCATAAAATACAATCAAGCTTTTTTCCGATCGAACAACAAGCCATACACACAAGGAATTATCACCAGCGCCGATAAGGTAGAAAAAATCAAACCAAAAACAATCGTCCCGGCCATTGGACTCCAAACCGCACTTTTACCGCCTATTCCCAGTGCAACCGGCAACAAACCGGCAATGGTTGTTATGCTGGTAAGCAGAATCGGCCGCAGCCGCGAAGTAGCCCCCGTTATAATAGCCTCTTTCAGACCAATCCCCGCAGCCAACTCTTCATTTATAAAACTGATAAGAACGATACTGTCATTTACGGCAATTCCAGCCAAAGCAACGCCCGCATAAATAACCGTTGTCGATAATGGCGTACCGGTTAATATCAAATACAAAATGATTCCGACAAAAGCAAAGGGCACGCTAAACATTATCAGCATCGGTTTTGTGTAACTTTTAAACTGAGCCGCTAGGATCGTATAAATAAGAAAAATACCCACCAGAAAAACCCGAAGAATATCAAACAGCAAAACACCGAATTCGGCAAACTGCCCGCCGAGACGAAGCTGAACGTCCGGTAACTGCTGCTCAATCTGCGTATCGTATATTGCCTGAATTCTAGCGTTGACTTGCCCAAGATCCACGCTATCATCCGCTTGCGCCTCAATGGTTACCTCGCGCCGTCCATCCAACCGCCGAATTTGACTCAAAGCCGATGTTTGCTCAATTCTGGCAACTGCATCCAAAGGAACACTGCGCCCATCTACCGTTGAAATTCGCAGCTGAGCAAAACGCTCATAGGTCATAGCCCTAGGCAAATCATAGCGGACAATTATTGAAACCTCTTCATTATCAATAAACACTGAACCTGCCTGCACCCCATCAAAAGCGGCACGAATGAATCTACCGACGCTTGCTCTATCAAGACCATATTGTGAAGCCTGATACTCATCGACCACAATCCGTAGTTCAGGGCTGGAAAGCTGCAGATTATCACTTACATCGTATACACCTTCGATGTCGGCAAGTTCCTGTCGCATGCGCACAGCTGCCTGTTCGAGATTCTCAAATGAATCACCAAATAAACGAAACGATATAGGAGCATCAACGGGCGGGCCACTTTGCTGCTTTCGATAGCGCACGGACTCTGCACCAGAAATATCTGCAGTCATACCTTCTATCTCTTGCAATATTTCATTTACTGTTCGTTGTCTGCCATTTCCAACATCCAAAAGATCCAAAACCAGCTGGCCAACCGTCGGGTTGCTGACATTCTCATCGCTTCCGGCGGAAAAACCGACATAGGAATTGATTGCAGTTACATCACCTTGCCCGACCAGGGGAAGAAGTCGCTGTTCAAATTGACGAACTACTACAGCCGTTTGCCGAATCGGGGTGCCCGGAGGCATTTGAATATCGACATAGGCAACACTGTAATCATCTGCATCAAACAGATTTTGCTTTATAAAGCCAGTCATCGCAAAAACCAGCACCATAATCACAGCAGCAGCCAGCAAAACCCGCCCGCGATAGGTATACATGCGCTCAAGCCACACAGAAAACTGCTTTTGCACACGGACAAACCATTGATTAAACTTGCTGTCCCGAATCTTTCCCGGCCAATCAGCAAAGTGGCTGGGCAGAAAAAAGGTAGCCTCAAAGGTGCTCACCAAAAGTGCAATGCTAACAGTTAAGGGAACCACCCGCAAAAACCGCCCAATCAAACCGGGCAAAAACATCAAAGGCACAAATGCGGCAACCGTTGTAGCTGTTGCAGCCCAAACCGGAACCGCTACCTGATCCACCCCTCGAATTGCAGCTTGATGTTTTGATAAGCCTTCCTGTTGTAAGCGAAAGCTATTTTCTATAATGACAATTGCATGGTCAACAATCAGTCCGAGTACCAGAACAAGCGCAAAGAGGGTATTGCTGTTCAGGGTTTCTCCAAAGAGCTCCAGAATAAATGCCGTTGCAGCAATTGTTACTGGAATACCCAGCGCCGTCATTAAAGCATTTCGCAAGCCAAAAAACACCAGCAAGATTGCCACCAGCAGGATCAAGCCAAAGATGGCGTTACTCACCAGCACATCAATGCTTTCGCGAATTTGCACGGTGGAATCGTTAAAATAATCGACTTCCAAGCCCAGTGCAGCAGCAGATTGAGTAAAGCGGTCAACCTCCTGCCGGGCTGCATCGAGAATATCAACACTACTTCCACCGGGAACCTTTGCCACTCTCAAGGCTATTGCTGAGCGCCCATTATAGCGCGCCTCAAGCCCTTCATCATCGAACCCACGCCGAATTTCAGCGACGTCAGACAGCCGAACCACCTGACCGGAATCAGCAGTTCTTAAAATAACCTGATCAAAATCTTGAGCCGATTGGATGTCTCCAACAGTTCGCAGCAAAAAGCTTCGCCCGGGAGTATTCAGCGAACCTCCCGGGGTAGTAGCACTGCGAACCTGAACTTGTTGCACTACCCGGTCCAAAGAAATTCCCAGGGTTTCCAGGCGTTGCTGAGCCGGCTCAATATATATAACCGGATCGCGGGAGCCGATCAGCTGCACTCCCGAAACACCCCGAATACCTTCAATACGATCACTCAAACGAAGAGCAGCAGCATTCAATTCCGCATAGGGCAGATCCCCATGAACCACCAACTCAATTACGGGTAAAAAATCATTAGAACTGAATTCGCGAATTTGTTCACCAAGTATGCCATCGGGCAAATTCAAAGAGCCAAAACGATTCCTCACATCCTGAAAAGCACGGTCAAACTCCGAACGCTGAATCCCCTGATCAAACTCCAGTTGAATTTGAGCGACCCCATCGCTGGTAACCGAGCGCACCTTTGAAAGTTGATCAAGACCCTGCATAGCAGTCTCAATAGGAGCTGTAACCGAAGATTCGATGTCTTCAGCACTTACCCCGGGATGCGGGACGGTAATATTGATAAAAAAGAACGGAACCTCTGCAAACTGCTCCTGCGGGAGGCGCAGAATACTCAAAAAACCAATTGCCAGAATAAGTATTGTTATGATGTTAACCAATACAGGATTTCTTACTGAAAACGTACCTATCGTCATGCTTTTTTCCTATTGAATGTCGCGACTGCTGCCCCGCAGTTGAACGCTAATCGGGTCACCATCTTCCAGATTTCCCAATCCTGTAACCACAACAACCTCGCCCTCTTGCAAACCCTCGCTTACGGCTGCCCGGGCGCCTCTTTTTCCAGCAAGCACAATCGGCCTCTGCACTGCCCTGCCATCCTCGGCGACAAACACAACTGTCTCGCCAGCCCGGCTGCTTACCGCCGCAGCTGGGATAATAATGCTCGAACCAAGAGAGAAACTTTCTATATAGGCAATTCCGGCTAAGCCGGCGCGGATAATGCGGTCCTCAGTATTTTCCCACTCGATAACCAGCGGGAAAGTGCCTGTTGCGGGATCGGCCGCAGGAGATACACTGCGGACCTCAGCTGAAAATGCTGCATCCCGGACGCTGGGAATAAAAACCTGCACTGGACTTCCCTGTTGAATACGAGCGATTGAGTCCTGTCCGACCCCAACTCGCATAATAAGACGGGAGGTATCAACGATCCTCACCGTTCGCGAACCAATGCTTAATAAATTTCCCGCCGCTGTTCCTGCAGTAATATCCGCTACCCAGCCATCGATCGGGGCTCTAATTGTACGATTTTCATAATTTCGGCGGGCCTGTTCCAATGCGGCCTCGGCGGCAGCAGCTGTTGCCTGCGCGCGTACATATTGACTCCGGCTGCCGGAACCACGATCAAGTTGCAAGGCCGCACCATCAGCTTCCAAACGAGCAGAATCCAAGGAGGCCCGAGCCTGACGCAAAGCCGCGGCTTCCACCGAGTCATCAAAGCGCAGCAGAACATCGCCAGCCTGAACCCGATCACCCAAATCAACCAGAACCTCGGAAACGATCCCTTGAGTTTGACTCATTACAAGGGCTTCCTGCACACCAGAAACTGTTCCCGAAACTTCCAAAGCATTTGCAAGCGATCCTGTTTCAACAAGATAGCCAACAACTGTATTACTTGTTTCTAACGTATCATCAGTATTGATATTTTGCTGCTCGTCGGCTCCACCAGATTCAGTCACCATTGTTTCAGCTTCATTTTGAGAGCAGGAAACGATAACAAAAGCCATACTTAATCCCATTAAAAGAACAAAGAGTGTTTTCCTTCTATTCCGCGGAAAAACGTTTTTTATCCAAGTTTCTACAATCTTCATAGCCATCCCTTTTTTTGCAGGTCTTTTTTCTAATATACAAAATAGTATGTATGCTGGCGATAAAAAAAACTTCAATCCCATGCTATTGGATAAAAAAAAGAAAAGCAGTACAAATAGCTATGAAAACGCGCTACCTAGCTATTACAACCCCTGGAACCGAGCAATTTGTACAACAGGAACTACACGAATGCGGGATACGAGACACACATATACAAAAAGGAGAGGTTCACTGGCAATCCGCCACGGAACAAGTTATCGAACGCATTTTTTCGCTGTTCACCCCTGTTCGTGTGCTACAACAACTACATGAATTCCAGGCACTGCGCATGGCAGAATTCAAACGCAAGCTACAAGCAATCGAGTGGAGCAAAATTCTCGAACCGACAAGTTTTTTTAGCGTTAAAGCCAGCAGTTTCCGTTCTAAGCTATACCATACAAAAGGCCTGCAGGAGCGGCTTGGCCAGGTAATTCAAGAACAGCTTCCAAACTGCCAGCCGGTCTGGCCGTCCGACGCCAAGCCCCACAATGAGCAACAAAAAAAAATCCCCTACATTTATATCCACTGTAACAACAACCACTGTCGCATCAGTATTTCCGTAGGCAGCAATGATCTTTCTAAACGTGGCTATCGCCTTGAAACAGCAAAAGCTCCCCTCCAAGAACACTTGGCTGCAGTGCTTCTGCAGGCATCCGGCTGGCAATGCGAACAGGCGCTCATCGACCCTTTTTGCGGTTCAGGCACAATCCCGATTGAAGCTGCTTTGTTAGCCGACCGCCGTGCCTGCCAACCGACATCAATTATTGGAGCTGACCGGGATGCTGGAGCCTGCGCCATTGCCAACCGCAATGCCGAACGGGCTGGTGTAGCAGACAAACTACAAATCAGACAACAGGCTATTAGTTTTCTCAAGCCCTGTACGACAACAGGGCATATAATCACCAACCCACCCTATGGAAAACGAATCGGCGGAAAACATGATATGCGAAACCTGTTCGCCCGCTTTGGCAACATTTTACAGAGTTCTTTTTCCAGTTGGCACCTGAGCATGCTTTGCCCGGAAGGGCAAATTGGAGCAGAAATTCAAAACCAAATTGGCATCTCAGTAGAAAAGCTATGCACATTTTCAAATGGCGGCCTGCCTGTTTCAATTTTGCACGGAATTGTCCCATAAGGCTGTCTAAGCTACCCTTGCCGACCGCCATAAACAGTTGTAATCTTTCTTCATGAATTTTTCCGCAAAAACAACATTACTCACACGGCTATTCCCAGCCGTTCTCTTAGTCCTGACTTTCAGCCTTCAAAGCATGAACATGTTTGCTTTCGGATCCGCGGAGGGTAGCCCACATGGCTCACACGTTTTACCGCAGGACCCCGCTGTCCGAACCGGCCAGCTTTCCAACGGACTTTCCTACTACATTCGGGCAAATGGCGAGCCGCAAAACCGTGTCTTTTTTCGCTTAGTGGTGAACGCCGGATCTATTTTGGAACGAGCTGACCAGCAAGGACTGGCACATTTTGTGGAACACGGCCTTTTTCTCGGCACCGAAGAACTAAACCGGGACGAGATTGTCGAGTACCTAGAATCACTGGGTATGCGATTCGGACCGGACGTAAACGCCTGGACCGGCTTTGATGAAACAGTCTTTATGCTGCAGCTGCCGGCAGACGATCCGGAAAAGATTGAACACGGATTACATATTTTACAGCAATGGGCGGGCAGCGCTGCGTTCCCCGCAGAGGCAGTAGAAAATGAACGACTTGTTATTCAGGAAGAGTGGCGCATGGGGCAAGGAGCGGCGCAACGTTTCCGCGATGCCCAATTCCCAGTCATTTTTCATGATTCCCGCTACGCCAGCAGGCTACCCATTGGAAAATCCGAAATCTTTTTGCACGCTGAACCTGATGATCTGCGGGAATTCTACCACAGCTGGTACCGGCCGGAACTCATGGCAATCATCGCTGTAGGGGATTTCGATCCACAGGAAATGGAAAACAATATTCGCAGTATTTTTCAAAACCTGCCGGAAAAAAGCGGCCCCGAACGGCCATCTTTCCCGGTCCCCGACAATCAGGGAACACTTTTTGCCATCAACTCTGATCCGGAAGCAAGTGCTACCCGCATCGATATTTTCCATAAACAAACTCCCAGACCATTGATTACAGAGGATGATTACCGTTTTCATCTTTCCCACCGGCTTTTTTGTTCCATGCTGAATAGCCGCTTAAATGAAATTGCTAATCAAGCTGATGCTCCATTCTTATCTGCCCGCGCTGCCTACGGGAATATCGTTCGCAGTAGCGACGCGGCCCTGCTTCAAGCAGAAACCGAAGAAGACTCAATCCTTGAGGCTTTTGCTGCCCTGCTAGAAGAAGCGGTCCGAGTTGAACAGTATGGATTTAGCCCTATAGAATTTGAAAGAGCAAAGCAAGGCATACTCCGCGATATGGAAACCGCCTATAACCAGAGAAACACCACCGACAGCCAGGCATTTGCCTCCGAGTATACCCGCCATTTCCTAAACAACGAGGCATTTCCCGGCATTGCCTACGAAAAAGAACTAACCAATCGCCTTCTTCCCGAAATCAATCTTGAAGAAATCAACCTCCTTGCTGAATCATATGTTCAATCAGACAACCGGGTTGTTACTATCCAAGCAGCCGAAACTGAATCGCTAAGACTTCCCGAACCAGATACATTGATGGACATTTTGGAACATGTTGCCGCTACCCAACTAGAACCCCCTGCTACCGAAGAGGACATTTCTCAACGGCCTCTTATACCAAACCCACCAACGGCAGGACAAATTGTACGTCGGATAGACCACCCGGAAACAGGAACTCTAGAGTGGGAATTGAGTAATGGTATCCAGGTATTTATTCAAAAAACCGATTTTCAAGATGATGAAGTTCTCTTCCATCTGGAACAATTTGGAGGGAATAGCCTCAGCAACGACCGAGACTACTATAGTTCGCGAATTGCTGCGGCACTTGCTATTCAATCAGGAATCGGGAATTTTACCAGCAGCCAACTGGAACACAAACTCAGTGGAAATGAAGTGCTAGTACAACCGTTTATTGGTGATGATGTGCACGGTTTTTCCGGCACAAGCTCACTTGCCGACCTGGAAGTTTTACTTCAATTGGTATATGCATATAGCACTACCCCAAGATTCGATCAGAACTCTTTTCAGGTCATACTGCGCCAACTGGAAACAAACTTGGAACGCCAAGCTTCAGTACCAGAGGGAATCTTTGCCGAACACTTACAAAGCCTGTACGCGGGACAAAATATCCGACAGCGCCCTTTGCAACTAGAAAATATTCAAAACATGGACTTTTTCAAAGCAAGTGAAATATACCAAAAACTTTTCTCCCAGCTTGGTAACAGTGCAGTTTTTATTTGTGGAAATATTGATCCTGACCTGCTTGAGCCTCTTGTGAACCGTTACCTTGCATCTTTGCCTGCACAACAAAGCCCGCCGCGCATTCCTTACACTATGGATCGTCCGGAGCACGCCGTTACAGCGGAAATAT
>CAYNNU010000021.1:0-17808 GCA_964398645.1 uncultured Spirochaeta sp. | reverse complement strand
TTGCTAAATCGTCTACCAGCCTCTTCCAATGCCAAGCGAACGTCTTCTGCAATTTCTCCGTTGCTTGTGTAGTGTAAATAGGCTTGAGGAGATGCATGTAAAAGACCAATCGTCTGGCTGTACACATGCTGCTCTTGAATCTGCACAGCTAAGGTATTTTGCCCATTCACTTCTATACGATATCGCTTTGAATTATCGGTTTCTTCCCATATTTCTGGCGCATCAATTATTGTTCGGTTGGAATAATTCGGATGTTCTAATATGAGTGTACGAGCAGAAGTTCCCTGATTGGTGAAACTATATTCTGTAATATAATTATCAGTTCTAGTGATATGCAACACACCATTTACAATGCGAAGCTGTTCAGTATTTTCTGTGTTTTGTTGAGTATTTGAACTGTCAATTTCAAGATCAAGCCCGTAAGTAAGAATCCGCCGCTGACCGGCAGAAGTGTAGGGAATGAGTGCATCTCCTCCATACACTCCATTGCGGAATATGGTAACGGGACCTGCCGGCATGGAAATTGGACTGGTGATAACAGCGCCGGCTAAAGGATGATTACCCTGACCAGCTCGATAAAATGCAACAGCTTCTCCGTCAATGTTTTGTGAAAATAATTGTAGCAAGGCACTTTGTCGACGGGGCAAATCAATAGTTTGCGCAAAGGAAAATAAATATAACTCGCCAGCATCTTGGGTTTCTACCTGGCTACTTTCTTCCCTAGATAAAAATTGATCAGCAGAATCCATTCCGTAGGCCGCTTCACCTTCTTCGGGCATAGCCATCGAAAGAGAGCGGGCAGATTGAGCAGGGGCCGGGGCATTACGGTAAGCACGATCGGCTGCAATGCGACCGGAACTGTGGGTTTGTGCCACAGGAGCGTCTTCCGGTTGGGGTCGAAAAAATTGACGCTGTACTGAAATCAAAGAAGCTAAATCATATATAAACGAAACAGGACGACCACCGGCTAGGGTTAGGCTAACATCGGTCCAATCATAATTTGTCGTATTGTCTACCGATGCCCATGCCTGTAAGCGCACTGGATCATCTAGATCGATTCTATACGAAGATTTCCACACCGGTGCATCAGTAACATATGTGTAGCGAATATTTCGTTGACCGCTGCCCTCATAAGCAATTGCAATACTGCGGTTTTGTTGGTCGCGATGTTCACGCACATGAGTTAATGCCTGTAGCATTTCTTCATTCAATTGATTATCTGCAAAACGTATTGCCTGTATCCTCGATAAGGGAATTGAGTTAATTCCTTGATCACTTACCAGATTAACAAAGGTTTCATTGATAGTTGTACCCGAATCAGTATCAGTCGGAACAATTCTGTTTTCCAGACTGAGTATGCTTCCACTAATTGCTTCTGGAGTTTGGATATGGATTGTCCGTCCTAGTTGACGCCGCAAAAATTCCGCAATACTTGGTTGACCGGATATATCCACCATATAGCCCTGTAGATTATCATTCAGGTTGCTTTGCGCCTCATATAAAACCCGGTTTAATGTGCCGCCGTCATAATCCCTGAGAACTAAAGATTTTAATACATCGTTTAATTGATTTTGCGGAAAATCAAGATGTAAAACCCCATCATCCACAACGGTACCGCGGTGTTCAAAAAATGCAACTCCACTGGAATATAACACCACACGGCGTACCGGCAGGGAAACTGAGTCTGCAAAAACAGCGCTCACCAAGCTAAAAAACAGCACTGCAGATAGTATTCGAATCATTTTTTTCATATTGATATGTTGGTTTGCTATAGGCTAATTGTCAATAGATACCCCTCTAAGAAAATTTGACAAGAAAAATTGCGGGGCTTAGCATTACAGTATGCTATATGAAGATTGGAAAGAAAACATTTCCATGTGGCGAGAAAAAATGCGGCATCTTGAACTGCTTTCTGCCTACCGTTTTCGCATACTGCAGGAAAATATTGATCCAGCAGGAAAAAACGTTCTGGATATTGGCAGCGGTCCACAATTTATGAGCGACCTTTTGAAACAAGCGGGCGCCAATGTTACTACCATGGATAAATTTGCCCCTTGCCAATTTCCTTGCGACGTAAATGAAGACTTTACGGGTTTACTAGAAGGGCATTCCTTTGATCTAATCATTGCAGGGGGAATGATTCGCTATGTAAACGATCACTCACTGTTTTTTACCCGTTGCAAAAATCTCCTTTCACCAGGAGGAATACTACTTGTTGATGAGTTTAATCCCAATCCATATAGTGAAGCTTTATTACAAGGTTTTGCCTTTAGCGGAATTATGGAGCCTTGGCCAAAAGAAGATTTTCCGAGTCTGGAAACCATTGAACATGCATTAACAACTTTGGCAGGTTTTACTGTCGATGCATTGTATTCCTGCTGGCCAATGGTGTACCTAAAAGGGAAATATCCTTTTTCAGCTTGGTATACGATTATTGTTCATTGCTAACGGCTACAATTTCAGAACTGAATCGAAAATGTATAGAAGGATTATCAGCAATAATTGACTGCAACATCCACTGTGACTCAGCTAAATACACTGGCTGATCATCCTTGTCCCATGCAATTTGCGTTTCCCGATATTGCATAAAATCATCCAGATCTTTTGTTTTTTCCGCCGTAATCCAGCATGCTTTGTGATAGGGAAGTTGTTTAAGGCGGCAACTTGCATTGTACTCGGCAGCCAGTCGATGCTGAATTACTTCAAACTGCAAATCGCCGACTGTGCCAACGATCAAACGATTTCCGATCCGCTGCGTAAAAAGCTGGGCAACGCCCTCTTCAGTGAGCTGCTGAATGCCCTTGCGTAGCTGTTTGTCCCGCATAGGGTCAGTGTTAATAAGCTCCTTAAAAATTGAAGGAGAAAAAACCGGAATACCGGTAAAAGTAAGTTGTTCCCCTTCAGTAAGTGTGTCGCCGATTTTTAGATCACCGCGATCGTACAAACCGACAACATCACCAGGGAATGCCTGATCAATGATTTCCTTTTTTTGCGCTAAGAAACTGTAGGGTGTATTGAAGCGGATTTGTTTGTTATTTCGTACATGCAAAAAATGCTTTTGACGTTCAAAAACTCCAGAACATACACGTAAAAATGCGATGCGGTCTCGATGCCGCGGATCTAGATTTGCGTGAATTTTGAATACAAATCCGGAAAAAGTCTTTTCATCCGGTTGAACCTCACGAATAGTGCTTGGTCGTGGTGCCGGGGGCGGGGCAATGCGCACAAAGGTTTCTAAAAGCTCGCGCACACCGAAATTATTCAAAGCACTACCAAAAAACACAGGGGCTGTTTTGCCAGCACGGTATTCTTCCAGATCAAATTCGTCATACACACCGCGGATTAAATCAACATCCTCGCGCAATTGCTTTGCATCAAAGGCACCTAATTCTTTATCAAGATCATCGGAAGCCAGATCATCAATTCGCAAACGTTCAGTTTCTACCGTAGTTTTCCCCGGCGAAAACAAATGTAAATCTTGATCATACAGATTATAGACCCCTTGAAAACGTTGCCCCATGTTTATCGGCCAACTCAGGGGTCTTACCGTAATATTAAGTTTTTCTTCAAGTTCGTCCATCAATTCAAATGGCGGACGCCCATCACGGTCGAGTTTGTTAACAAAAATGATAACCGGTGTATCACGCATCCGGCACACTTCCATAAGGCGTTCTGTTTGTTCCTCAACCCCTTTTGCGCTATCTACCACCAGAATAACACTATCAACAGCGGTGAGGGTTCTGTAAGTATCTTCAGCGAAATCTTTATGACCTGGAGTATCAAGAATATTGATGAGTTTTCCAGCGTACTCAAAACTCATAACCGATGTAGCAACAGAAATACCACGTTGCTTTTCAATCTCTAAAAAGTCACTCGTAGCGGTACGTTGAATTTTGTTTGACTTAACTGCGCCGGCTTCATGGATACGGCCGCCAAAGAGCAATAGTTTTTCTGTTAGTGTAGTCTTTCCCGCATCCGGGTGGCTAATAATGCCAAAGGTACGGCGCTTCTCTATTTCCTGATGCATTGAGGATGTATACCATTCTTTCGTATGTCAGGTCAAAGGGCATGTGAAAAAAGCTATATTTCTACAGGTATCAATAAATAGAATTGATGACTATGATTAATATGAATACCGAAAAAAGTAAAATTATTGGAGCAAACCATATTAAATAGATTTTTTTGGGTTGCTGGCTATACAGTGATAATCCTTTTATCGTACATAAAATTGGCAATAAAAAAACATTACACCCTATGATGATAAATACATAATCAAGCGAAGAAATTGCGGCAAAAAAACTAAAAAGCAAACTGGAAACAGTCAGAATCATAGAAAAAACAAAGATTGATTTCGTGTTTTTCCACATATAGCGCAGATATTTGATATTAAAAAATACGGGGCTAATAAGCACAGACATAAAAGAAAGCATCAAGCCTTTTCCAATCAGGCTCCTATCGAAACTTGTTGATTCCTTGTCATCTTCTTCCTGTATGTATTTACTTTCGTCTTCCTGGGCTAATGCAGGTTCGTTTCGACTTGTAAGGCTGATGAACTTTTGATCGAGTATTTCTAATGCTTTATCGACTTCCGAAGCATTGACGCAAATTTCCATGCTTCCAGCAATAGGATCGATTCCAGTAAAAAAACGCGTATCTCCAAAAAGATTCTGGGTATATTGATTTTTTATGAAACAGGCTATTCCATGCTGTTCCAAAATTTCTTTTACTATTAGAGCTTCTTGTTCGTTATTTGTGGAAAATATGTTTTCTATCATACAAAATGGAGGTGAGGGGAGTCGAACCCCTGTCCTGCGACGGCCGCTAACAACATCTACAAGCTTAGTTACGCCTTGTGTTTCCAGGGTACCGAGGCTGCGTAACCCGCCTGGTATCCTGTAGACCGAAATTGTGTCCTGCCTGCCTTCCGGCCGCGACAGACAGCAAGCCTTGATTTATTACAAACATCCGCAGCCTCTAGGCGGCGTCTGCGGTGCCCGTGCCGTTACCGCTTACGCAGCAGCGAGCATTGTGTCGTCGTTGCCAAAAGCAACTTCAACAACGTTATCTTCATTTTTGGCAGATAACTTTTAGTTGCCGGTTTAAGGAGTCAGCTCTCCGCTTGCAATCATTACCGTATACCAATCACAGTCGAATCCTGTACACCCCCTTATTGTATATACTGGAATCTAAACATACCGCCATGAAAGCCTATGGTCAAGCAATTATGTATAGCAATATGGCATTATTCGCGAGTCTTGCTTTTTCTTTTTCTCACCATTAAATTTAAAAAATGAATTTGGACTTAAAGACCATATTTTTTTCCAACACTTTATTACTGCTCACACTTTGTATCTATCTCTTTTTGATCTGGAAAAACCACAGTAACGAATACAAAGGGATTTTTCATTTCTTTTTTGCCATGGTGCTGGCCACCCTAGGTCATATTGGCATTGGCATGCAGAATGTTTTGCCCATTTTTATTACTGTAGTATTCAGTAATGCTTTATTAATTGTCTCCACAATATTCATTTATGTGTCTTTGTCAAAGTTTTTTAATCAAGAAATTCAGTTTTCCACCAAGTTGTTTTTTGCAATTTCTGTAATTCTATTTATGTTTGAACAATACTACTTTCGTTTAGTAGATGATCAAATAAAAGTTAGAATTGTATCGATCTCCTTTTTGACTATCATATTCTTATCGCTTTCTATAAAAACCCTATTCAAGCATAGAAAAGACATTTCACTGCCAGGTGTACTCTTGATTTTTAGCTTTGCTACGTTGATTTTGGGAGTTCTCTTTCGCATTCCTTTTACCATTTTTGAAGATTCACCATCATATTTATTGGACCGCAGCGGTTTCGATACGGTGTTTATGCTTATAAATTCATTATCTACCAGTTCCTGGCCGATTGGTTTTGCCCTCTTGATCTCCCACCGTATTCAGCAGCGTGAAATATTACGGGCAAAGGAAAAAACTGTATTGTTACAGGAATTGAATCATCGAACAAAAAACAATATGCAGGTAATACTTTCTGTATTAAATTTGCAAAAAGAAAAAGCCACAATTCCAGAAACCAAAAAAGTTATCCGCGATACCAGCAATCGTATTTATTCAATTGCTCTGGTGCATGATAAACTCTACGCATCACCGGATCTTTATGTAATTCAATTAAATGATTATCTAACTGATCTTGTGTCGGTTATTTCAGAAAGTTATTCCACAAGTGAAAAAAAAATTACTATTGAGCAGCAATTTGATGATATTTCTACCAGTATAGATATTGCAATTCCGCTTGGGCTGGTAGTAAATGAATTATTGTCTAATATTTACAAGCACGCTTTTCCACAAAACACAGGTAAAATTCGTATTTTTGTTCATTCGCGCGATGAAAAGAATATTGAAATGATTGTGCAGGATAATGGTGTTGGTTTTCAGGAAGACCTTGAAGCGGCAAAAGCAAAGTCGCTTGGTCTCCAGATTCTCTATTCAATAGTTGAAAGTCAGCTTGGCGGTTCTATTACGTTTCTGCAAAAAAATGGACTTATCTGCACTATTCGTTTTCAGAATGTGTCGCATTCATAAACATTTTTTTTCGTCTTTCCCCGGGATCATTTTGATTAAAAAATCTGCCTAAAAAGCTCGCGGCTGCATGCTACAGCCTGTTCAGGCAAAACTGCTTCTTTTCCCTTAAAGTCGCATAAAACCCCCCCTGCTTCCTCAAGCAAGGGATACATGGGGGCAATGTCCCACACTGATAGTTCCGGGTCGATCATGATATCGGCGCGTCCAGTAAGTAATAGTAGATAGCCATAGGCATCTCCCCAAGTACGAGCTGTTGCGCCTACCTGCAACAAGGACGGAAGCCACGAAGGAGAATTGCGCTGTAAATCAGCAAAATCGCTGGTGCATATCCGCAGTGTTTTTTGCGGCGCAGTAAGGCCTAAGGTTTTGCCGCCGTCTCTTCGGCAGCCCAGGCCAATACAGGCCGATACCCATTCACCACTAGGCGGGTTTGCAATCACCCCAATCATCGGCTGTCCTTTGTAGAGAAGGGCCACTAAGCTGCAATACAAGGGTACTCCGCTAATAAATGAACGGGTGCCATCAATAGGGTCTAAAACCCAGGTAAAATCCTTGTATTCATCTGAGCCAAATTCTTCGCCATGAATTGCATGTTCAGGGAATGCTTTTCGAATTTTTGCCCGCATATATACCTCGATCTTTCGGTCTGTTTCAGTTACCGGGCTGTTATCTTTTTTCCAATCGATCCCTGATGTTTTTCCAAAGCTTTTCAAGCTGATTTTACCAGCTTTTACAGCTAATTTTTCGGCAAAACGCCAAAGTTTTTGCCGAAATTTTGGAGGCAAAGCGTTCCAATTTGTATTGATTGTATTCATGCTTAGCCCCTTTTACAGTCGCATTTCTCGGGCCGCATCACGTTGCTGATCACGGGCCTTTATTGTCTGCCGTTTATCGTGCAATTTTTTCCCTTTACATACTCCAACATCAACCTTAATTAATCCATGGGATAAAAATAATCCAACAGGAATCAAGGTATATCCGCGTTCCTCCACCCGCCGTCGCATTTTTTCAATCTCCCTTTTATGGGCTAGTAATTTACGCGGACGATCGGGATCATGATTATGAATATTGCCATGAGTATATTGATTGATGTGTAATCCGTACAAGAATAATTCTCCGCGTACAATTCGGGCATGAGCATCAGCAAATGAGAACTTATTTTCGCGTAAGGATTTAACCTCTGTACCATGCAAAACGATACCGCATTCATATTGCTCTTCGACGATATATTCATGTAAAGCCCGCTTATTCTTTATTAGTAATTTTCGATTTGTATCAGCCATATTTACCGTTTTTCCAGTACTAGGCGAAACCCCAAATAGTCAGTTTTTGATTCTTCGGCTTGAGTACCAATATCCTCCAAATGGATTTCAGAAGCCCTGTTTTGCCAGGATGCACCCCGGACGATTCTCTCGGAATAACTCCATTCCGCTGTATCCTCCGATTCAGGATATCCTGCATCAAGAAAATAACTTTGGGCAGGAATAAACCAACTTCGTGTCCATTCAAAAACATTCCCGTATAAATCAGCTATACCAAGGTTTCCTCTGGAATTACCACCAGATTGCGGCCCTGTCTGATCAGGTGAATATAATATTGCATCGGGCAGGGGGTCCCCATTCCAGCGGGCAGCTACTTCCCATTGTTCTGAAGTTGGCAACGCTACACGGTATTCACGAGAAATATCTGTCGGAAGGAGGGTGTTGAGTTTTTGTGCAAAAGCTTGTGCGTCTGGATATGCAACCATTGTTTGCGGAGTCCTCACATTCGAACTCTCATCTTCGATGCCCATAATTGCTGCATATTGTGCCACACTGACTGCTTGATCAAGCATATAAAACTGATCCACAAATACATGTCGGGGAAATGTTGATGCAGGGTCCTGACCTGTCGCGGCCCCATGTAAATAATCTGTTGCCGGCACCGCCATAAAACGGAACTCTTGTCGGGCAGCACGAAATTGCAGCCGAGTAGGTTGAATCACCGGACGTGTTTCTAAACCGGCCGGACCAAAGCCATGTGGAGATGTACTGGTTATCATACGTGATGAGATATTTTCTACAATCTGTTGATAGTCGCTTCGTTCACGCAGATTATTTCGAAGAGAAGAAGGCATAATCCGCGCTAGCCACAGCACAGACACATCTGAATTATCGATCATGGTATCCGCATGTTTTATTAGTCCTGCTAATGCTGAAGCAGAAAGAATTCCACTTTCATACCGGCTAGCGGCCTTACAGAAATCCCGGGCAAGATCAGGGGTCCAAACCTGATGGAGACTGTAAGATAACATCTTTCCTGCTTCTTCCTGAAATCCGGCAAGCATCAAACGGTGACTTGCTGTATACAATTCTGGAGAAAATCGAAAGCGGTTGGTTTCATCTCCTACTATGGCAAGTTCTGCAAAACGGGTAACTGCATCTTGGGCTAAGGCTTGTGGATCATTCAATTCCAGTTGAATCTCAACCTGCTGACGACGCGGAAAAAACCGACTGGCAAATAGTTTTCCCCCAACATCAATACTGCCCTCATAATTCGAGTAAAAAGGCGTTTCAATCGTATACTCGTACGTTCCAGAATCCAGCTGAAGGTCAAAAGGGCTTGCCCCTTTATATACTCCATCAATGTATACAGCAGCTCCTTGCGGATAGGTGGAAAAATGAACCACGCTGCCATAGTTGCGTATTCCCGGTAGCAAAAACAGCCAAAACAAAAAGAATGCCAGCAGGGCAATCAGGGCTGAGGGTACATATACGAATGGTTGAATACCGGCAATCGGCTTAAATGAAAATGCCTCTTGCGGACTTTGAACGCTTTCGTTTTTTTCTTTAGACATGAACACAAGAATAGGAAAATAATCCTTTACTTGTCAATCGAATATGCAATGTGATAGTGTTTCCTCGTGCTTAAAATCTATGGTTCAAAAATCGTAACTGCTCTGGAAAATCTGATCAACTGGTACCGCAATCGCCGTGAGCGGTCTCGTATACGTCATCAACAAAAATATCCTCCTCGACACTGGAAAACCCTCGCAAAAGACTTCAATGATTTGATGACTGGAATACGAAAGCTGTTACAGGAATGGGCAGCAGCTTTCCTGCAGGCAGCAATTATTGTGTTGCTTATCAATCAATTTTTCGTACAGGCCTATCAGATTCCATCAGCTTCAATGAGAAATACACTACTGGAAGGCGACCACATCTTTGTAAATAAAATCATTTATGGTCCGCAATTATTGCCAGGTTTAGGAAAAATCCCAGGCTTTTCAGAGCCACAGCGTGGCGAAATTATTATCTTTGAAAACCCAAGGCAAAACGATCGCGGCACGCTCTTTCATATCCTCCATCGTTCTTTGTATATGCTTACTCTTTCACTGGTAGATATTGATCGTGATGCTCAAGGTAACGCTCGTGCAAGCTTACTTATCAAAAGGGCAGTCGGAATGGGAAGAGATCGCATTCGTTCAATCAATGGAAATATGTATATTAAACCAGCCGGAGCATCACGCTGGCTAGCGGATCATGAAATTCTATTTCCACAAAACCCTGATCAACCTATCCGAAGAACAGTACCTGCCGATGCCTACATTCAGATGAAAACTGCAATCGGTATGCTAGCACGTCTGGAGAATGGCATTCGTATTACCGATGAAGATCGTGAGTTTACCGACAGATATACCCATGCCTTTCCACCGGATATGTATTCCTACGATATGCTAAGAACGGCAGAACTTTCAGCAATGAACCCTATGGATATGCGGTATTCAGGCTTGAGGAAACAGGATGAGATTGGTTTATACCTGCCGTCGGATACAATTTTGTGCTTGGGTGATAACCGCGATAATTCTTTGGATGGCCGCAGTTTCGGCTTTATTTCGAAAGATGATATTCTTGGTAGAGCAATGTTTATCTATTGGCCACCACAACGCTGGCAGGGGTTGCAATAGAATATGCGATACAGAGGTGGATTTTCATCATACCGGCCATCGATCTTCCGAAGTCTATTTCGCCGGTTGTATCGACCGGTAATTATTATTATTCTCACAGCGCTGATTATTCACGGTTGTCTTCTTCGCACCTATACAATTACCAGCTCAGCAATGGAACCAGATCTGCATAGTGGTGATGTGGTGCTTATTCAACTTTTCCCTTTTGATGCCACAGAAGGCACAATTGTACTTGCCTATCCGCCGTATGCGCATCCGCATAATATAATTGGACGCATATTTGCTTTGTTGCCCTGGTATACACAAACTGTACAAACAAGCCCGCTCATTCGTATTATTTCTGAAGTTGATGCTGAGAATGTAATGCTTGCGGCGACTGGTGGAGATATTTACCCTGATTCTGATAAGTTTGGTCCCATCGAACAATCAGCATTAGAGGGAAAGGTGATTTTTCGAATATGGCCTCCAGGTCGCTTTGGTAGCCTTTCTGGCCCCTAACACTCAATTGACAGCCCAAAACTCGGCGTGTATAGTGGTTTTATACTATTCATTGTAAGGAGCAAGCATGTCTGGCCATAGTAAATGGGCCACTATTCGGCACAAAAAAGGCGCGCTGGATGCAAAGCGCGGTAAACTGTTTTCAAAACTCATAAAAGAAATAACTGTAGCAGCACGTATTGGAGGCGGGGACCCAGAAAGTAACCCGCGTTTACGTACTGCTATTATCAAAGCACGTTCTGAGAATATGCCCAAAGATAACATGGAACGAGCTATTAAAAAGGGCACAGGTGAGCTAGAAGGCGCAGAATATGTAGAATTGAATTATGAAGGCTACGGGCCTGGTGGTGTAGCTGTATTGGTAGAATGTCTTACTGACAACAAGAACCGCACTGCGGCTGATGTACGCAGTATTTTCAATAAAGGCGGCGGAAACCTGGGTGAAAATGGTTGTGTTTCCTATCTTTTCAACAAAAAGGGAATTATTTCCTATTCAGCTGAAACCTATACCGAAGATGGAATAATGGAACCGGCTTTGGAAGCAGGCGCAGGGGATATTTCTACCAGCGACAATGTAATCGAGGTAGAAACAGCACCGGAGGATTTTGATTCTGTATTAGAATATATGCAAAATGCCGGTTTTACCCATGAAAGTGCTGAGGTTACCCTTGTTCCTGATACATATATAAGTCTCGATGATGATGGCATCCGAAAGGTTTTGCGCATGCTGGAAGCTCTCGATGATCACGATGATATTCAGAATGTTTCTTCCAATCTGGATATCCCAGATGATTTTCAGTTTGACGAGTAAAGAATGCCATGAAGCATATTCTGGGGATTGATCCCGGATTAGCTGAAACCGGCTTCGGGATTATCGGGGTGCAAGCTAACACCTTCACTCCGGTATATCATGCCTGTGTCAAAACACCGGCAGCTATGCCGACCGGTGAGCGTTTGAAACGAATTTATGATGAAACAATACAAATTTTGCAGACCTATAAGATTGGCGAAGCAGGGATAGAATCCTTATATTTTGCTAAAAATATCACCAGTGCCTTACCGGTTGCCCAGGCCCGAGGGGTAGTTTTGCTTGCTTTACAGCAACATGGTATAGCTGCTGCTGAATATACCCCGGCTGCAATAAAAATGGCCCTAGTCGGATACGGAAAGGCAGATAAGCAGCAAATTCAACAGATGGTTTGTGTTATACTGGGCATGACACAAAAGCCGGCAACAAGCCATGCAGCAGACGCCTTGGCAGCTGCAATTTGTCATGCTAACACAACAGCATGCACACAAAAGATACAGGGGTAGCAGGGTGATTGAGAGTCTGCAAGGAAATGTACAAGCAAGCACGGCAGAAAAGGTATTCCTTCGTACAGGCCCTGTCGTATGGGAGTTATCTACCAGCAATAGAACGGCAGCCCAACTTACACACAATACAAAGAACGAGGAAGAAATCAACGTATTTGTCCACTTGTATGTTCGCGAAGATGAACTGCGTCTGTATGGTTTTGCTACTAGCCAGGAACGATCGGTTTTTCGTTCTCTCATTTCAGTTTCCGGCCTTGGTCCCAAACAAAGCTTGAAAATACTTTCCAGCGTATCTCCTAGTGAAATCTTACAGCATATTCAAGCTGCAGATGTTGATTCGCTTTCCCGCCTGCCGGGAATTGGAAAGAAAACTGCACAAAAAATCATTTTGAGTTTGCAAGGAACTTTGATCACAGAAGATGAAATTGGTAGTGATAGCGACACTAGAACGAGCGAATTGATCGAATCATTGGTGGATATGGGTTTTGAATCGCAACTGGTAAAAAAACAGATACAGCATATTTTGCAACAGACTGATCTTTCGTCAATATCAAACGATCAGCGGGAACAATATATCTTTCGCACTGCTTTGCTAGCTTTATCTGGTCAGGGGCAGACGGATGGCTGATTTGGAATCCTTTGTACAACCTGAAAAACAGGCTGATGATGATCAGGATCTACAACTTCGCCCGGTAAAACTAGATGAGTTTCAAGGGCAGGAGCAAATAACGCAGAATTTGGCTGTTTTTATTCAAGCGGCTTTGCAGCGCAATGAATCTCTGGACCATGTGTTTTTAAACGGCCCGCCAGGATTGGGAAAAACTACCTTAGCCGGCATTATGGCCAACGAAATGGCAGCAGAATTTCGGGTTACCAGTGCTCCAGCTTTGGATAAACCAAAAGACTTAGCTGGCATGTTAACTGCCATCCCTCCCGGCGGAGTATTTTTTATTGACGAAATTCATCGTTTAAAACCTGCGCTGGAAGAAATGTTGTATACCGCTATGGAAGATTTTGAAATCGACTGGGTAATAGGTCAGGGGCCATCAGCGCGCTCTGTACGTGTACCGGTTTCTCATTTTACCTTGATTGGAGCGACAACAAAAGCTGGTGCTGTATCATCTCCTTTGCATAGCCGTTTTGGCATTTCCGTGCGTTTAAACCTCTATAACGATGAGGATATTATCCGTATTCTACGGCGTTCTGCCAGACTTATGCAGATTTCTGTTGTAGATGAAGCATTTCCATTATTAGCACAATGCTCTCGCGGAACACCTCGAGTTGCAAATAGAATACTTCGGCGGATGCGCGATTTCTCTGATGTACTGGGAGATGGGTGCATTACTCCTGACTTGGTTTCGCAGGGAATGCAGCGTCTGGAAATTGACTCTTTTGGACTCGAACGCCACGACCGGTCTATCTTGCGCATGATTATTAATCGCTATAATGGCGGGCCGGTAGGTGCAGAAACCTTAGCCATTTCCATTGGTGAATCAGTGGATACCCTTGAGGATTTCTATGAACCGTATTTGATTCAACGCGGTTTTATTCAACGAACATCAAGGGGGAGAGTAGCTACAAAACTTGCCTATACGCATCTTTCCGAAGGGGGGCAGCCGGATGCGGACCAGCGATTTTTATTTTGATTTGCCCGAAGACTTGATAGCACAAAAACCTGTTGCAAAGCGTGGAGAAAGCCGCATGTTGGTGCTGGATGCACCGCCTTCCAGCTCCAGTAATATCGAACATTGCTCAATTCAGGATATTGTAAAACTGATTCCGGCTGGAACAGTAATGGTAGTAAACAATAGTAAAGTCCGCCGAGCCCGCTTACAAGCCCGTACAGCACACGGGGGAGCAGTTGAGATCCTTTTGTTACAACACCTGAGCAATACGCGCTGGAGTGCAATACTGTCACGCTCTAAACGGCGCAAGAGCAATGAGATACTAGATTTACCAGGGAGTATGCAGGCAACAGTAATTGAACGAGATGAAAATCAAAACTGGATACTAGAATTTTCACCAAGCCTAGATGATGAATACCTGGAGACCTACGGTTCTTTGCCCCTGCCGCCATATATAAAACGGGTACAACAGGATTTTGATCTTGAACGCTACCAAACAGTCTATGCCCAGCATAGCGGTTCCGCGGCAGCCCCTACGGCAGGTTTACATTTTACCGACGCCATATTGGATGATTTGCGCCGCAAAGGTGTAGAGATTCATACAATCACCCTGCATGTAGGACTTGGGACGTTTCTGCCGGTGCGGACTGAGTTTATTAACGAACATCGGATGCACCGAGAGGATTATTGTATCAGTGCAGAAACCGCGGCTGCGGTAAATAATGCAAAAACAGAGGGACGCCCGATTCTAGCTGTCGGCACAACCAGTGTCCGCGCCCTTGAAAGCTCATGGTCCGGTAGCTCTTTGAATGCTGGTGAATCATCTACAAATATTTTTATATACCCGGGTAAAAAATTTCAGCTTGTAGATATCTTATTAACCAATTTTCATACGCCTGAATCAACCTTACTTATGCTTGTTTCAGCTTTTGCTGGAAGTACAGATCGAATCCTTTCCGCCTACGCTCTTGCAATACAAGAGCGCTACCGTTTTTTTTCCTATGGAGATGCCATGCTTATTAATAGGTGGTCTCGTCCATTGCTTCAAAGTCTGCCCGAACTTGCTGTAAATGCTCCAGATGGCGACCAATAATATCACCATAGTCCAATTCACCCTGATCGATCCGATAAAATTCATCTTCCCAATTTTGAATTTCTTCAAGATGTATCCAACGGGGAAGGTTTTGAATAATCGCAACTTCTTCCTGTGCTTCTGCCCAGTATACCAAGGCATAGGTAAATAACTCTTCAGCTTTTTCAAGGCTTTCCAAGTTTTGACGGCGGAAAGGGGCGTTAAAAAAATACGCTTGCTGTTTGTTAAATCGACTGCCCCAGGCAAGATATTGTTCGATCAATTTCAAATGAATATGCAAGGTAAATAAATGCCGATAGCGTTCCCATTCTGTTTCATTTTCAATCACAGCAAGTGCATTTAAGGGATTCACAAAATCAGCCCGCAAAGCTTGTTCAAGCCAATGAATATTTTCAGCAATACGTTCTGGGTACTGGTACAAATGCCGGTGATATAAGCGGTATAGCTGCTCACGGTACATTAAACGATATGCAAATACCGAGCCCCCGGCTATAAGAAATAATACAACAATACATATACTTGTGCGTAGAAAACGCGGAATACGAAATATCATCTTATTTATTGTATCGGCAGAATTTGCAGATTTTTACATATTTCCCGGTGAATCTCGCCACTATCTGCATCAGCATCTATGTATAATATTTTTGCCTTATCCGTGTAGCGGTCAAATGCTTCCCGGTATGCGGCTTCAACGCGTGTTTGAAACTCAATGTTTTCAAAAACATCCAGATTTTTTCGATTTTCCAAACGCTTCATTGCCACTTTAGCATCGATCGTTAAGAAGAAAGTCCAATCGGGCAGGGGAATACCACTATTCATTTCTGCTACCAAATCATAGCCGATAAGCGGTCCCTGATACGCAAGGCTCGAAAACAAGTAACGATCGCTGATTACCCAGTCCCCGGCATCCAAGCGTTTTTGAATCCCGATTTCAGGATCATGGATATGCTCATAGCGATCGGCAGCAAATAATAATGCCATGCTTTGCGGACAGACTTTTTCTGAACCAGCCAGAATTTTTCGTATCAATTCGCCGATACTAGACGTAGTGGGTTCCTGCGTTTTAAAAACGCTAGCACCATGTTTTAGAACCGCTTTATATAATAGATCTGTTTGTGTTGTGGTTCCGGCCCCATCAAGGCCTTCCAAAACAATAAATGGGGCTTTCATAGGCGGGTTCAAATCATTCGAACTCATAATTTTTTCACCTGTTGTTGGTATAACTGTATTAGCTGATATGTTACAATCAGTATACGCGTAAGGATGTATGATGCAACCACTTTTTCAGCATTTCCAGAAACTATCATTCTCTGCGCGAATGCTATTTGCAGCAGCCGTGATAGGCCTGCTGTGCATCTCTATTCTTTTACTTCCAAGCATACATACCTATTTATCAGCACGAATGGAAAATTTTGCGGATGCCACAATTTTGGCATTGGAATCCGGCATTGGTCGCCCTATTTCCTACAGCAGCATTAACCCAAATATCATTCTAGGCCTGCAGTTACATGACTTTACCATTTACCGTGATTCCTCCTATTCAGAACGCTTAATACGTATTGGCAGTGTAAACATCAAGTACAGCATTATAGATTTATTACGAGGCAAGATTGTTGTTACCGCAATTCATATTAGAGATATTCAGCTCAATGAAATTTCTAACGATCCGCAGGGTTTGCGGGCATTCATAAGCGATATTCTTTCTCAGGAAGGAAGTGTTACTTTTTCTGATACTGCAGAAATATTTTTTGAAAACATTTCAGTAAATATCGAATACCCTGTATTTGATGGTGATGTGCATATTTCCCGGGCTGTTTTACGCAATACTTCTGAAGGCAGACAGTTTGTCATTGCCTCTTCCATTTATGGTACCGCCGGTGTTGCTGGATCAATTCCTGTTCAGGGCGACATAACAGCCAGTGGCAAGGTTTCTACCGACTTTTCTACTATAGATGCCAATGTATCAATTAAACAGCTACATACGCATCTATTTTCCATGCAAAACCAAAACTTAGGTATTCAGGTTTCATCCGATACAATTACAATAAGACGACAGTCTGCTAGAGAGCCCTTCGAAATATCGGTTTCATTTTCGCCAGAAGAACAAGCCGTTAGCGTAGGTTTTGCTGCTCAAGACTATCGCCTAACCAATGTTTTAGAGTTTTCCTCACAACTCTCATGGATAAATCCATTGATTAGCGGAACTATATCTGGCAATGGCGAACTAAATATGCATGTTGGCAGCAAAAACGTAGATTATGCATTAGATATTTCTGCAAACTATCCAAACTTTGCTGGTTATGGAAATGTGTCAGCCCAATTACAAGCACAGGGAAACCGACAATTTATGTCGATTGACAGGGCATCCTTACAAACAAGAAGCGGTAGTATTAGCTACAATGGTACCATTGCTCTTGTTCCATATTTGAATATTCAAGGCACATTATCTATTCGTGATCTTTTTTATAATGACCTTCGCCTCATACGATCTGATTTAGCAATACAAAGTTTCCAAGATAGAATTCAGCTTATTGATGAAAGCCCACTTGTCTCTTCCGCAGACATAGGCAAAATTGCACTTTCTATAACAACAAACCGCTCTTGGGGAGTTGGTTTTTCTGCCTTTATCGGCCTGGATGCAGAAAACCGCAGTAATCTACGGTTTCAGGGAGTGCTACCACCATTATCCAGTAACGCTTCAATAAGGCTCCGATATCGTTTGCAGGGTCTGCCAGGTCCTTTGCTGACT
>CAYNNU010000020.1:0-17823 GCA_964398645.1 uncultured Spirochaeta sp. | reverse complement strand
GTCTATGATTATCAGGTTTTTCGTACCGGCATAAGCGGTAGCATCGGCCTGCGCTGGCGGCGCTAGTTTTCCAAACAGCTGGAGCGCCGGCCTGGTCTGTGATATATTCAGAGCATGAAGCGGTTTCTGTTTTTGCTTATCATTCTGTCTGTCGCATCATCAATTGGGGCGCAAGAAGCATTTATTTCTTTTGCCTTCGATCAGAACTGGGGAACGCTCATGCCCCCGGCTTTAAGCGCCGTGCAAACAGTGCCGAATGCTGCAATTCACGGCACCATGGGAAATTATCGCGGCCAGGAGCCCCCAGAAGACGGCTTTTTCTTTCGCATGGACGTTTCATTTTTGAATGACGGCGAGTATGAGACCAGTACCGCTGAGAATCCCTTTGGCAGTTTCCGTTGGGATTTATACGAGGGCGGCATGGGCTATAAAACGGGCCCGTTTTCCATTCGCGGCGGCCGTTTTCGTCATTACGATGCCCTGGATTCGCCCTATTCGCTATTCATCAACAGTACCGGGCGCGATGCTATGCAATATCAGATTGAGTATGATGCTGGCTATTTTTCGGCCTTATCCCGGGCGGTGGAGCTGAACCGAAACAGTGAATACGGTTTTCCCGACCGCGGGATGGTCTATAAGACCTTTGCTTTGCATTTGGGGAACTGGGATTTCGGCTACCAGGATTCTGTCGTTACTGTGGCGCCAACAGAATTTTCGGGGACTCTTGATGATGGCTACTTGCCTCCCGCCGGCGATGGAACTGGTCCTTATTTTGTGCCGGAATTTTTCTTAAGTCCGGTGCCTAGCTTTGTGCTTCAGCATGTTCTTGGTGCGGGGGTTCGTCCCTGGCTGATGGGCTTTAATTATGGAACCATTATGGGTTTTTATACCCGCTATCATGCTAATGACTGGGAGTTTCAGGCCCAGTGGCTGGTTGATGATTTTAACTTAAACCGCTTTGCGAATCCGGATGGCCCGCAAAACCCCGATAAGATAGCCTGGATGCTCGGCGGCCGCTTGGAAACATCGGTGGGCCGTTTTGGTTTCTGGCATGCCGGGGCCTTGCGCTACACCTTTCAGCCTTTTGGAACTAAATCTTCCGACGACGAAGCCTTAAATACCATGTACAGCTACACCTATTTCCCTGATGTCTATTACCCTTCAGGCTCAACATCAAACTGGATTCCAAACCGCAAGAATTATCTTGGTCTATATCTTGGGGAGAACAGCGCGGGCTTTCGGGTGGACTGGGATAATGATTATGTCTTGCCAAATAGCCTGTTTTGGGGATTGCAGGCCGATCTTGAACTGAATGCTTCTGCGGAGTTTACCCTTACCGGCAGTCAGAGCCCGGTGAACCCCTGGGGCGAGTATATTCAATGGACCGATCATAGCAGTGAAGGCGCCCGCTGGCTGGATGACCCTGTGCTGGAAAAGGGATTGCTTTTTCATGTAGGTGGCGAACTGGAAACTTCCCGCGGTAGATATGGGGTGCTGCAGCTGTCCGCAGAAATTGGCTTTGGTGTGTTATTTAACGTCTTGCAGCTGGAATCTCCCCGCTTTGGCGATGATGTTGGCGGTAATGATGCCTGTATCTGGTATCCGTCAAACGAGAACCAGGGGTATTTTCAGCTGGGTTTTGAGGTTCGGCATTTCTATTTTTGATAGTTGGCGCAAAAACTGCTTACAATCGTCCTAGGCCAACCAGATATGTTTCGTAGGATTCTTTGCGGCAGGCCTTGGGTTTGAATTGCCGACCTTGCGTATATTCCTGGCGAATCGTTTTTAGTAACTCCTGTTCTTCTCCGCCCATAAATAGTTTGATTACCAGATTTCCTCCAGGCTTAACCAGACTGCGGGCAGCATCTAGCAGGTGTTCTGCCATGCCGGCAGAGGCGAGGGTGTCAGCGATGCGGTTTCCCATGGTTGCGGGTGCAGCATCGCTGAGTAATGCATCAAAAGGCCCGAGCTCGGCCAGCTGCGCTTGAATTGCCGCATCAAACATATCGCCTTTTATGCAGGTGTGAATTTTTTCCGGCCCTTGGTATTTCATATCCTGTATATCGATCGAAACCAGGCGCACGTTTTCCTGCAGCCGCCGGATGATATACTGCGACCAGCTTCCCGGAGCGGCGCCCATATCCAAATAGGTTCTGCCTTGTTGCAATAATGAAAACTTGTTGTGTAATTCCTCCAGCTTATATACTGAGCGAGCGAAATAGCCTTCGCGCCGTGCTTGGATGCTATAGTGATCGGGTTTGGAGCGCTTGGAGTTCTTTTGAGCCATGCTCTATGGTAGCTCTTGGGCACGGCTAGTGCAAGTGCCGTGCACCGGCGCCCCTGATTGACGATCCTGTGGGGGCAAAGTATTCTATAAGGGTGACAATATTAGATATACGCCCTGCGTTTCCTTACCGGCAGTGGAATGCTGTTGTAGGGATAATTGGTTTGAATATTTTGGTTTATTTTTTCACTATGCTTTCGCCGAACCTAAAAGCCGTTCTGGCGATGAACCCGGTGGAAGTCTGGTTGAATGGCATGTTCTGGCAACCATTTACCTACATGTTTGTTCACGCCAACATGTCCCACATTTTGTTTAATATGTTGGTTCTCTTTGTGTTCGGGCATTATCTGGAACAGGCTTTGGGCAGCATTGAGTTTTTGGTGTTGTATCTGGGAGTTGGCTTGCTTGCCGGCTTGTTTTCCTTGTGGTTTTATTTAGCCACCCAAACCTATCTGGTATACTTACTGGGTGCATCCGGCGCCATTTATGGTGCCGTATTCGTTTTTGCAGTGCTGAATCCCCATGCGCGTTTGTACATTTTAGGCTTTATTCCAATTTCAGCGCGGGTACTAGTCTTCATATATGCTGCGGCTGATATCTTTGGCCATATTGGTGGAGGCAGCGGCACAGCCCACATGACTCATTTAGCGGGTTTTGTAATCGCTGCCATATATTGCGCTATTCGGCTTCGTATGAATCCGATTAAGCGCTTGATGGATTAGGCCAGGAATCTGCCGGGAGTAAGGAATGATTGGGCGAAAAAGAATTTTGCTACAGCTACTTGGCAGTTTTTTTTTCCTGATCTTTATTTTACAGGATGGCTTTGCATACTCTCCTAATGAAGAATCACTCTCTGCAACATTTTGGACAACAGTAAACACCGAGATTATTCATGATGATTTTCCCTTTGTAGGCTTGGGAAACAATCAGTCCGAACGAAGGCAGCCGGAGTCAACAAGTGAGGGGGCAGAACCTGACGCTGGCACACAACAAGAAGATCCAGCACTGAGAGTGCTGGATGAAGCCAGGCAGGTTTTTTCCGGCATGATGTATGGTTGGAGCTTTCGCTACGTTCCGGAAAACAAAGCCCGCGGCTATACAGAAAGCTGGGAGACCGAGTCGATTCATGAAATCCCCTGGGGTGATCCCTCATTGCATTTGCGTCAAAGTTGGCAGGAAGAACATATACTGTATGCCATTATTGATTATCAGCTGAATGATGAGCAACAGTTGCGGCGGCGTGCTTGGGCTGGTGCCAGAGCTGAAGTGCTGCAAGGCAGTGGCGAAGCGCCCTATTATTCCGGCGATGCTGCGGTCGAACAGCGGCAGGCTGCAATTCAGGATGCTATGCGCATGGCTGTGCGGGAATATTTGCGGGCTCGAAATAGCACTCCACCGCGCGAGGTAACCGGTCGTATTATTCTGGCAGAGGCGCCGCGTATTTCGATTGCCAGTGGCATGTATTGTGCTTTTGTGCGCACAGTGGTGCAAATTCATTCTTATCGTCCCTATGAAGTCTTCTGAAAAGTTGTCGAATCCGGATTTCTCGGGTACAGTATGGTAAGGAGTTAGAATATGGTTAAAACGGTTATCGATTTGTTGCAATCTGCGGCAGATCGTTTTCCCCGCCGTGCCTATGCGTATCGAAAAACAGATGCCGGCTGGACCCCGAAGAAATTTTCAACTGTAAAAGCAGAGGCTCGCGCAGTTGCTGCTTCCTTGATAAAACGCGGATTTGAAAAAAACAACGCCATGGCTGTTCTTTCTGAGGGTTCTCCTGAATGGATAGTTGGTGAGTTTTCAACCATTATGGCTGGTGGCGCGGCTGTTCCGCTTTCCATAAAACTTTTACCAAGTGAAATTCCGTTTCGGCTAAATCACTCCGAGTCAAAGGGTGTCTTTTTTTCAAAGAATACGGCAGAAAAAATATTTCAGGTAAAGGATCAGATAGAAGACCCGGATTACCTCTTTATTTTTCTAGATGATGATCCTGATTTCATGAGGCAGCTAGTTGAGGATTATGATCTGGAGATCGGCAGGAATTTGGTTGCACTTTCCTCCTTGATTACAGAGGGTCTGCAAAATACTGAGGGCTGCGCCAAGGTGGATCGAATTTGCCGGGAATTGCAGCCAGATGATACGGTCACCATTTCTTATACTTCAGGAACAACAGGCAATCCTAAGGGGATTATGCTTACTCATCAGAATTATATTGCCAACTCAAGCGAGGCTATAGAGGTTTTTCGGATTCCTCCTGGATATCAGACCCTGTTGATTCTTCCCTGTGACCACAGCTTCGCTCATACCGTTGGAATATTTGCTTCCCTGGTCGCTGGAATATCCCTGTACTTTGTTGATGCCCGCGGCGGCTCGATGGCGATATTGCGCAATATTCCGTCAAACTTGGTAGAAACGAATTCAACCTTCCTTTTAACGGTGCCTGCATTAACCGGGAATTTTATGAAAAAAATTCAGGCCGGGGTCGCCGAAAAAGGCGCCTTTGTGAACGGTATTTTCGAGCGAGGAATTCGCGCCGGCATGATTCGCAAAGGAAACGTATTTCGCAAGCCCGGGTTTTGGACTCGCTTTAAAGCTTTTTTCCCTTGGCTCATTGCTGAATTGCTGGTGTTCCGCAAGGTCCGAACGATTTTTGGGAAAAAGATTCGATTTTGTGTTTCCGGCGGGGCGTTGCTTGATATCGGTCAGCAGCAGTTTTTTCATGCCCTCGGCCTGCCAGTGTATCAGGGCTATGGCATGACGGAGGCCAGCCCGATTATTTCTTCCAATCATCCATGGTCCTGCAAGTTGGGGACTTCCGGAGAACCTTTTCCTACAGTAGAAGTCCGAATAGAAAAGTCGGATGGAACAGAAGCCGCTCAAGGAGAAAAAGGTGAAATTTGTGTGCGCGGACCCAATGTGATGAAAGGCTATTTGAAGAATCCTGAGGCAACAAAGGAAGCTCTTCGCGGCGGTTGGTTGCATACTGGAGATCTTGGCTTTATGGATGCAGATGGCTATCTTTCCGTTGTGGGGCGGGAAAAGGCCCTGCTCATTTCAGCCGATGGCGAAAAGTATTCACCGGAAGAGATTGAAGAAGTCATGATGACATCCTGCCCTTATATTCAGCAGGCACTTCTGTATAACGATCATCAGCGCTTTACAGCTGCATTGATTGTGCCGGATGTGGATGCAGTTAAGGGCTATATCAAAAAGAATCCGGGAGCAACAACCGAGGACGTTCTCAAACTGTTCGCAGACTTTTTACAAACATTTAGAACTGATCTTGAGTTGAAGCGAAGGTTTCCGTCAAACTGGGTTCCTCCCACATTTCAATTGCTTGAAGAGCCTTTCTCTGAACAGAATGGTTTGGTAAACTCTTCCATGAAGGTAGTGCGCTATCGGGTTATTGAGCGCTACCAGGAATTGCTGGATTTTATGTATAGCCCGCAGGGTGATAGGTATAGCAATTCGAAAAATCGAGAGGTAGCGAAAACAGTATTTGATGTTTCGTAATACCAGACAGAGGGGCACATGACACAGAAAACTCATCCTTTTACCCGGGATCAGCTTGAGCAGATAGCGGCTGAATATCCCACTCCAGTTCATATCTATGATGAACAGGCTATTCGCGAAAACGCACGAAAATTGATACAGGCTTTTGATTGGGTTCCCGGCGGATACAAGAATTTTTTTGCAGTCAAGGCTGCGCCGAATCCAAGGCTTATGCAAATTCTACATGAAGAGGGCATGGGTTTTGACTGTTCCAGCAAGCCGGAGTTGATGCTGTGTGAGCGGATTGGAGTGACAGGCGAGAACATCATGTTTACCAGTAATGATACGCCTTGGAGTGAATATGCTAAAGCCAGGGAGCTTGGCGCAATAATCAATCTTGATGATATTTCCCATATTGAGTATCTGGCAGAACATGGCGGATCCTTACCGGAATTGCTTTGTTTTCGCTACAATCCAGGACCAAACAAAACAGGGAATGCCTTTATTGGGAACCCCAGTGAGGCAAAGTATGGCCTGACGCAGGAGCAGATTTATGCTGCCTTTCCGCGGGTAGCGAACATGGGTGTTCGCCGGTTTGGTTTACACACTATGGTTGCCTCAAACGAGTTGAATGGTGATTACTTTGTCGAGACCGCGAGAATGCTATTTGAAATTGCAGCGCGATTGTACACTGAGTCGGGTATCAAGTTGGAGTTTATCAATCTAGGAGGGGGAGTTGGTATTCCGTACCGCCCGGAAGAAAAACCTGTTGATTATCAGCGTGTTTCGGCTGGAATACAGGCTGCCTATGCAGAAACGCTGGGAGCCGCCGGATTGAACGACGTGAAAATCTACATGGAAAATGGCCGCTGCATTACTGGCCCTTATGGCTATTTGCTTAGTCGTGTCTTGCACAAAAAAAATATATACAAGCAATATGTAGGGCTTGATGCCAATATGGCAAACCTGATGCGGCCGGGACTCTATGGAGCATATCATCATATCAGCGTTCCCGGAAAAGAAAATCAGCCGGCTGATCATGTATATGACGTCACCGGCAGTCTTTGCGAGAATAATGATAAGTTTGCTATTGACCGCAGTTTGCCAGAAATTGAGATTGGCGATCTTGTGCTGATTCATGATGCCGGGGCGCATGGGCATGCCATGGGTTTTAATTACAATGGAAAATTGCGTTCAGCTGAGTTGCTGTTGCGCCCCGATAACACAGTCGAGATGATTCGTCGGGCTGAAACAGAAGACGATTATTTTGCCACTTTGAATTTTTAGCCCAGCTCAAAGCAGATGACGCACGGCCGGATTTCTGCTACTGTAGCTCATGCGAATTGAAGTACGGTACCGCCGGGATGATCCCCGCGCTCAGCGCGTTCAACAGGGAATTGTTGCCTCTCTGGGGATTGAGCTTTCCTTTGTCCGAATTGTTGATGTGTATTTGCTTGATGCAGATATTTCTTCTGGCACTCAGGGTGTTTCTTCGGCTGCGGTGGAGCAAGCTGCAGGCGAGGTTTTTTGTGATGCCGTAGCCCAGGAATATTCTGTTGGAGGTTTTCCACTGCAGGATGAAGTCTTGCTGGAAATCAGTTTGAAAGCCGGGGTAACTGACACCCAGGGAATAACAGCAAAGCAGGCATTGGCATTGCATGCTCTGCCGGGCATTGCGGTACAGACCGCTCGGCAGTTTCGTTTGCCGGCTGATGTTGCCACGGATTCAAATGCCTTGGCGCGTATTTCCGATTATCTGCATAATCCACTTATTGAAACAGCAATTTTGGTATTGCCCGGTCAGAACGATGTGCAGCTTCCGCTAAAGCCGGCAAGGGTTTCCGTTGTAGAAATTCCACCAGTAGAGCATATTGCAATAGCAGATATGGATGACGAACAGCTGATTGCTTTGTCGCGCACGCGGCTGTTGGCGCTCAATTTGGAAGAAATGCAGGCAATCCAGGCCTTTTACCGTGATCCAGCTATCTGTAAAGAACGGGAGGCGGCTGGCATAGATGCTCAAGCCACCGATGTTGAATTGGAAATGCTGGCCCAGACTTGGAGTGAACATTGTAAGCATAAGATTTTTGCTGCTGATATTTCCTATCTTGAACAAGCTGGGCAAGAAGCCGGCACAGCCCAGGCCGAGCCGAAAAAAATCCAGGGCTTGTTCAAAACCTATATTGCCGGTGTTACCGATTTGGTAGCAGAAAATCACAAGAAAAAAGGTGTTAGCTTTTTGCGTTCGGTATTTACCGACAATGCCGGGGTCATAGCTTTTGATGAAGAATATGATATTTGCTGTAAAGCAGAAACACATAATTCGCCATCTGCACTTGATCCTTATGGTGGTGCGATCACCGGAATTGTGGGTGTAAATCGTGATATCCTGGGCACTGGCCGTGGAGCGCGTCCAATATTTAACACCAATGTTTTGTGTTTTGGCTATCCTGATACTGCGGATGAACAGGTTCCTCAGGGGCTCATGCACCCGAACCGGGTTTTACACGGCGTTCATCATGGAATTGTTGATGGGGGAAACCAGTCCGGCATCCCGGTGGTGGGCGGTGCCTTTCTTTTTGATAACAGCTATTTGGGCAAGCCGTTGGTATTCTGTGGTACAGGCGGGATAATGCCGCGGGAGCTTCATGGCAGTCCCGGCTGGCATAAAGAAATTCATGATGGCGATTTTGCGGTTATGGCCGGGGGCCGGATTGGAAAAGACGGTATACATGGCGCGACTTTCAGCTCCGAGGAATTGAGCGAAAGTTCGCCCACCAGCGCAGTGCAGATTGGCGATCCAATCATCCAAAAAAGAATGACTGATTTTTTGCTGGAAGCCCGAGATCGAGGATTGTATCGTGCCCTGACAGATAATGGCGCCGGTGGTTTAAGTTCTAGTTTTGGTGAAATGGCGGAAGGAATTGGTGGGATCAAGCTGAATCTCGATGATTGCCCTTTAAAATATCCCGGCCTGGCTGCCTGGGAGATATTTGTTTCGGAGAGCCAGGAGCGAATGAGCTTGGCTGTCGATCCAAAAGATTGGCCTGAATTGCAAAAGCTTGCACAGGAATATGATGTTGAGGTCTCTCATATAGGCGCTTTTTCAACTTCTGGTTACCTTGAAATTGAGCATCTTGGTGATTTGGTATGTTGCCTGCCGCTTTCTTTTGTACATGATGGGGTGCCAAGAATGCAGCTATCTGCGGTGTGGCAGCCACAGCGGACAAATGCAGCGGAGAACGCAAGCATACAGGAACGCTTTGAAATGGCTTTGGAAGATGGTGCCTCCGGCTATATTCAAGATACCCTGATCAGTTTATTGAATGATCCTGTCATCGCCAGCAAGGAGCACCTAATCCGCCAGTATGACCATGAAGTGCAAGGGGGATCGGTTATTAAACCCTTTACTGGACCGGCCATGGATGGCCCGACCGATGGCGCCGTGTACCAGCCCCGCATCGATTCGAGCCAGGGAATAAGCCTTACCCATGGTGTCTGCCCCCGCTACAGCGATGTTGATACCTATGCAATGGCTCAATGCGCAGTGGATGAAGCCTTTCGCGCACATATCGCCCTTGGCGGCGACCCAGCCCGAGCCGGGGCTCTAGATAATTTCTGCTGGCCCGATCCGGTTCAATCAGAAAATACCCCGGACGGTGAATATAAGCTTGCGCAACTGGTGCGGGCTTGCCAGGGCTTGTACGATATTTGTAGTGAGTATGAACTTCCGCTGATATCCGGAAAGGATTCTATGAAAAACGATGCCCGGCTGGCCGGGAAGAAGGTATCTGTACGGCCGACTTTGCTGGTCACCCTCATGGGCATAGTGCCGGATGTTCATGTCAGTACCACAACTGATTTTCAGGCTGAAGGTGATGTGATCTTTTTGCTGGGTGAAACGAGTATGGCGCTTGGCGGCAGCCGGTTTGAGTCTCTTTTGCAAGAGGGCCGACAAATGCCGCCTGGCAAATATTCACTCTGGCCGGATGTTTTTGCACAGCAAAACATCCTGCATGAATATCCGAAATTACAGCTTGGAGATTGTCCGAGGGTTGAGCCAAAGCGAGCACTGGATCGTTACCGCTGGCTGGCGGAAAACCTTTCATTGGCTGCTTCTGTTCATGACCTGAGCGATGGCGGGCTTGCAGCTGCTTTAGCTGAGGCCTGTATCGGAGGGCGTCTTGGCGCGCAGATCCGTCTGCCCAATTCAGCTTTGCATCCGCTGTGGTTTCTTTTTTCCGAAACGCCTTCACGTTTTATTGTTTCAGTTGCTCCGGAAAATGCAGGCGCTTTTCGGCAGGCTGCCAAAAGCCGCACCGACGTTTTTGAAATCGGCACAGTAACAAGTGATCAGCTGTTGGAAATCAGTTCGGATTCATCAATCTTCCGTTGGGATATCGCAGATTTGGCAAATGCATTTTTTTCGTGGAGGAGTCAGGATCATGAGTAGTAAGTCTGTGCAAGATAGACCCAGGGTCGGAGTTTTATACGGCCACGGAATAAATGCTGATCGCGAGTTAGTTGATGCGTTTGATTGTGCCGGTGGAAAGGCGGAGCGGGTTCCGGTAAAGGCCCTGCAGCGAAATCCGCAGATGCTAAAAGATTTTCACATATTGGCATTTCCCGGCGGCTTTTCTTTTGGTGACCATCTTGGGTCAGGCTTGGTTTTGGCTCAGTGGATCAAACAAAGCCTGAGGCCAGCTATTGATGCTCATATTGCCCGGGGTGGTTTAGTGATTGGTATATGCAATGGCTTTCAGGTGCTGGTAAAGATGGGCTTGTTACCGAATATTGGCGGAACATGGCAACAGCAGGTATCGCTGGTCCATAATGAATCGGGCCAGTTTATCGATAGCTGGGTTCCGGTTGAATGGAATTCACAGTCATCGTCTCCCTGGTTGCAGGATTTGCCTCCCTTGCAACTTCCAATCCGTCACGGAGAGGGTCGTTTTTACTGCGATGATCCAGCTGTATTAGCCGAAATTGAACAGAAGCACGTCGCCTTGCGCTACAGAACAAATCCGAATGGCTCAGTGAATAACATAGCCGGAATTATTGATACTAGCGGACGAGTGCTTGGCCTCATGCCGCATCCGGAAGCCTTTATCCGCATGACGCAGCATCCCCAATGGCGCCGCCTGCAACGGGCAGGCGCAGATGAACAGAACTTCCCCAGCGGACTGCAGTTGTTTTCAAATGCAGTGAAGTATGTGCAACAAGAAACTTGAAAATTCGTCTTTGAGGTTGTATCTTTATTAGGTAGGAAGTGATGTTATGAAAAAACATATGCTGATCGAAGCGGAAATATGGACAGTTGCACGTACCGATAAAGGAAATGCGGTGCTGATAAGGCCGCTGAATTCCGATTTGGTTGTTCCTATCTTTATCGGCCAATTAGAGGCACAGGCTATTCTCATTGGTTTGGGCAAAGTACCCATGCCGAGACCGCTAACTCACGATTTATTTGCCGAAATACTGCATGAAATGTCTGCCAGTCTGCAGCGAATAGAAATTGTTGATCTCCGGGATGGAACTTTTTATTCAAATCTGGTTATCGATGGCGGGAAAGACACGATTACTGTTGACTGTCGCCCATCTGATGCAATTGCCTTGGCAGTGCGGAATGGCTGTGGAGTGTTTATTGATGAATCCATCGTCCGAGAAGCCGGGGTTTCTACTGCCTTGATTGTTGAAGAGAATCCGCACATGCAGGATGTTGTGGATAGCCCCTTGGGCTTTGACGCCGCAATAGAGGAAAATCCTTCGGAGTTGGAATCTCTGCAATTCAAATTGGAACAGGCAGTAGAAGAAGAAAACTATGAAGAAGCTGCCCGCATACGGGATCAAATAAACTCCATCGCATAAATCGGTATCTAAGCGTTTGTATTATCTTTCAGCTTGATTATTGTTATTACGATAGACAATAGAGTAGGGACCTAGGGGCTGAGTTGCCATGTAATATCTGCCACTCATGTTCCAAAGGGTAAATCCAGAAGACGGTCCTGCATTTACTCCTTGAAGTTGCCGCAGCAAATAGTCGGTGTACTGGTCCTCTTCAAAGTTTAATTCTCCGCCAATCAGAAAGGCTTGAACATAGGGGCGCACGATTACGCTTTCGCCGACCATTTCAGCAGCTCGCTGGCTGCCTGTATCATAAATAAACTCTGCTCGGTCAAAATATGATAACTCCCGGTGGAAGTTTCGGCTAAAATGACTTGGATAGTACATGGGACTGACAACATCAATAAACTCACTCAATATTTCCAGGTTCTGTCCTAGGTAATCTGTGCGGTACCAGGCATTAAAGCCGAATACATCGGTGCCAATAGGAATGTGCAATTGATGCCGGGCCATTCGCAGAAAAGAGGCCAGAGCGTCGGTGCGGCGCATGCCCGGTCGGGCAAAGCGGTGCTGGATTGTACCGGTGGGGCCATCGGAAGGGAAGCGGATGTAGTCAAATTGTATTTCATCAACGCCTAGTTCCTGCAGTTCAGTGGCAATAGCGATGTTGTAGCGCCAAACCTCTTCGCTAAAGCCATCAACCCAGTGTTCCCGGATGCTGGTATGTTCATTGCCAGCATCATCTGTTTGCGTCTGGTAGTTTCCCCAGGGGCGGTCGTTGACTCTGTCCCAGAGCGCAAAGCGATTTTCGTTGTAAGCAAAGAGGCTTGCATCCTTAAAAACAACAATTCGTGCAATTATATATATATCATTTTCATGAAGGGTGCTGATGAGCTCACTTGCATTAAAGCGAGCCCGGATTGCGCCGATCTCGGCAGGCAATTCAAGCTGACTGTTGTATGTAAGGTGGCCGGTGTCATCTTTAAAATCAACAACGACGCTGTCCATATTATGTTCCTGCAAAAAGCGAATGTGGCCACTGAGTCGTTCCGGTTGGGCTTGGTACGGGTTTAGAAATATTCCAGTATGGCCACGTGCGGCGGAAAGCCGTTCTTCGCGGCCTTCTTGATTATGGGGCGGGCGTCGTTGCATGGAACTGAGAATGCTTGCTTCACGGCGATAGCTATCTGGCGGTTCAATTGTCCAAGAGGACTGGCTGGGTGCCTGGTTTACAGATTCTAAAGAAAAATCTGCATTCACCTTATATACTCCTCCGCCAAAGCCCAACTCAAAATAGATGATTCCAGCTGAATTTGGGTCGTAGGCAAGCCCGCTGATCTCTTCCTTAAATCCAGCCCCTTGTTCAAGAAAAGAGAACATATCATTTTCGGTGATATGCCTCCAGCTTGCACCGCCATTTTGGGTTTCATAAAAACCGGTAAAGCTGGTGCCTAGTAAAAAATGATTTGGATCATGCGGAGAGGGAGCGGATGCTGTTAAAGTGCTGCTTTGGTTTAGGTTTGCCGGAAGGGGAATTCGTTGCCAGTGTTCTCCGGCTGAATCGGAATAATACAGTCCTGAAGCAGTTGTCACGCTTATTCGTCTGGGGTTTTGCGGATCTACGCCTATTGAGGTAATTGCCTGGTATTCTTCTCCGCTAAAGGGATAGACAATGCGAATTGGCAAGCCGGTGTTACGCTTAACGAAGCTTGCACCTCCGTCATTTGAAACAAGCAGCCCGGTGCCGGGTTCGCTTGTATAGCACAGTGATGGTGAATTGTTATGAGCAGAAAGTGTCAGGCTTGATGCCAGCAAAAAGAAGGCAATCAGCAGGGAACGAACAACAAAATGCGTTTTACATGCAAAGCAGAAAGGGTGATTTGATTTTAACCTCATAGGAGGGCATTGTATGCATCCAACAGTCGTTTTGCAAGGGCAGGTGATGTCCAGCCCTGTGCATATTGTACGGCCTCAGCCGATTTTTCTTTCCAAAGTTTTGGGTCTTTCAGTAGCTGAATAACCCGTTGTGAGAATATTTCACAGTCATCGGGAACCATAAAGCCGCCGTTATCGCCATTCATAACCTCTATCGTGCCCATTTCTCCAATTGCGACTACAGGAGTGCCGGAAAGCATGGATTCGATGGTTACCAGGCCCTGAGTTTCGGTTTTTGAAGGGAATGTAAAAATATCTGCTTCACGGTATAGGCGAGGCAGTTCAGATCGGGGCATATACCCTAGAAACTCAACAGCATGAGCTATTCCGCGCTTTTTTGCTGACTGTTCCAGCACTGGGCGCCCCGGGCCGTCACCGACCAGGCGAAGCACAGTGTCCGGACATTCTGGCAAAACACGTTCCATAACATCCAGAAGAAAAGCCGGGTTTTTTTCCTTTGATACCCTGCCGACGAAAAGAAGAACTTTTTTGCCGGTGGAGGCTTCGCGGTTTTCGACCAAAGGAAAATCTTCGGTGCTTATTCCGGTGGGAATAATTGTTACCGGCTTTGTAATGCCGTATCCCAATAGTACTTTGTGCATATTCTCTGTAGGGGAAATAATATGGTGAGCGTGTTTGAAGCCCCGCTTCATAAGCATTATTGCAAAACGCCGCGCCAAACCCGCCGGTAAAAAGGTGAAATAATTTTTCATATATTTTTCCCAATGGGTATGGCTGGACATAACCAAGGGAATTTTTGTTTTTTTCTGGTATTCAAGCAGCATCTTGAGAGAAGAAAATTCTGTATGAGCATGCAAAATATCCGGCTGAAAGTCTTCTAGTATTTCATTTACAATTTTTGTGGCTTTTTTTGCTTGTATCAGGCTGTCCTCGGCGCTAAAGAACACACTTTTAGACGGCATGCGGATAATTCCCTTGTCGGTGCTTTCTTCAGCACCAGGATAGCCCGGAACTAAAAGCAGAACGGAATGGCCCATTGCTTCCAGCTCTTTGCGGAAGGCATCCATAGATACAACAACACCATTTATGCGAGGCCAGTAGGCGTCGCTGGTAAAAACAATTCGCATTTAGTAATCCTTTAGAACAGCATGCTAATATTTACAACCGTTTGCTCGAACCGGGGAATGCGGTTAACAAAAGAATCAAACTGGATGTTCACTTTTTTACAGGCATCGCTCAGATAGGAAAGATAGTACAAACCAAGGTTTCCCATGCCGCCATCACCTGATTCACTGTAAAAATCTTTTAGATTTTTCTTGTCTACATTTTTATTGGTACGATCGTTAATGCTGTTTTTCATTGCCTCAAACTCGGTTTTCTGGTTTGAGATGTTCAGTTGCATTTTTGCTCTGTCGTTTGCTATCGGTCGTTTTTGGTTAAACTTCCATAGTAGGTAGATATTATTGTCGTCATCATCATAGGTTTTTACGTTAGGATCGACTTGGCTATTTAGGGTAATCAATAGTTCAATCAACATGAGCCCGAAGTATTCTGGAATCGGGGCCCGGCGCATGTATTCATTTAGCTTGTGTTGTATTTGCCGGATCATATCCAGATAGGCATCAGAATCTTTATAGGCAGTTAAAATAAACCAAGTAAGCGGGTTCATGTTGTTCAGATATTTTTCGCACAGGAAGGCCTGAATATTTTTCTCATCCGGCAATAGGCCATGGTTGGTCCGGATGTTGTTGTAAATGGGGCGAAGGATTTGCGTCCGTACGTTTTGAACGGTGTCGCGGTTTTTCAGCAGTACCTTGTTCAAATAATCATGGTTGATCGGAGTCTTATAATCGATAGGATTGCGCATATTGTGGCGGTTCCACTGCTTAACCAGTTCGGATGCAACAAGATCCTCATATACGCTGGTATCAAATTGTCGGTATAGCATTGCATAGCTGATTAGCTTAGTGAAGTCGATAACATCTTTTCGTTTTGCAACAACATTGCTCAGTCCGACCTCAATTTTGGAAAGGTAGCCAAGCAACATCATGCGCTGAACAGTGGAGGGAGAAAAATCTACCAGTTGGATACCATACTCTTCGTTGTTGTCCGAAAGCTTGTACTTGTTCAGCTTTTTGTTATGGCTGATAAAATATGAAACACCCGCGTCGGTAAATATCATTTTGATAGGTACATTGATGTGAGGACGTTTTGTCTGTGTTGCCAAGAATGTACACTCCTTCCCCTATTTATCGGCCATGCGGTTCTTTTAGTGTAGCATGAGCCGCGCAGGAAATAAATGAGAACTCACGTTTTTTTAATAATTCCGACGTTTTGCAGCAAATAATCGACTCTATATTCGGAATTAATTGCAGCTTTATGCCAGCTATCAGTAAGCTCAAAAATACTTGTTGCATTCGGGCTGAATTCTTCTTGTATACACTGGAGGTAGCAGGCAGTAAGCGAGATTGTGTCCAGAAGCTTTTCAAAGCCCTCTTTATGAAAATAGGTGATGGTATCAAAAGTATTGATTTGTAGCAATTCATGTACGGCAACATCCAGAAATAATTGATGCAGTAGTTCTTTGGAAGCAGGGCTACTTATGGGGTTTTGTAAGGCGGCGCTCAGGGGTTCTGCCCAGTGAATTGCAATGCGTAGCAATTGATGCAGCTGTGAGGAAAGGGTTGGGGCTGCGTTTTTCGGGAGTGCTTCTAGCAGGTTTTCACTTATTGCCCGGTCTAGCTCCCATTCTTCTAGCAGCATTGCTGAATTAGAGTGTACAAGTGGGAAAATACAGGCGAGCTGTATCCATAATGCGGCTTGCAGCAGGGTGTCGTCTGAATACGATTTGAGTGATTGGGAAATTGAGGCTTTGTGCTTGCATGAATAGCAGGTGTACAATGATTTTTTTAGGAGATCTGTAGAAGGAGATCGCTCGGAAATTTCTTTTAAGCTCTCAGTGATGCCTGAGCAGGCAAGGCTGATTGTAGCATCATTCGGCGGGCTACCGTGTAAAATGCCGTCTAGTAGACTTTTTAGAAATTCCGGGCTACAGGCAGCCTTGATGGGCTCATGAACTGGTTGCAGACTGATGTTTCGAAGGCTGCGGTTGATGTTAGTTGTTCCGCTTCCGCCTAATTTTTCAAAAAGTTGGGCATATAGCCCCGCATCACTGTCTTGTACTTCCTGGATGTTGCGGAATATTTGGCACTGGTAGCCGTTTAATGCAATGTGGAGGCCGGAATGCAGGATGTCGCTGCTGCGGCGCAGAAACCAGAGGCCACTACGCATTTCAAATAAGAGGGTGTACCATTGTCTGTCATTATGAAGCCCTAATTCTTTTCCCAAGCTTGTATTGCGAATGATTTTTTTGCTGTTGTTGTTTTTGTCGATATAGGGGACGGCTGTTTTAACATAGCCATTGGCTGAATCCAGGCGGTTGTTGTATACCATTAGCACATGTTCGGATCCGTATTGGTTGCTGTAGGCGAATACGCTTTCTTCGGTGTGACCATGTTCGTTTTGCATGTCGTACAGGCGGAAATTGGCGGCGCTGGCGAAGAGAGCACGCTCCCGCAGAAGAGGAAATATTTCCCTCTCGTGGCGCTCGACCAGGTCTCTATCGATTTGCTCATCTTTATATGCGCGGCGGTACTCCATACCGTATTTTTCGCTGAAGCCCTCAATTTGCCCATGCCCGAACATTGGCAGGCCCGGCATGCTGGCCATCATGGTGCAGACGCCGAAATATTTGTCATTTCGGCCGAATTGGGCGACCGCGGTTTCTTCATCGGGGTTATTCATAAAGTTGACGAATCGCTGCAGTATTTCAGGGTCAAATGCCAGGGTGTTTTTTATTGTTTGTCGGTACTGTGAATTATCCTCATTTTTTAGCATGTTCATGAAGGCGGAGTTGTATACCCGGTGCATGCCCAAGGAGCGGACAAAGTAGCCTTCCATCATCCAGAATGCCTCGGCAAGCAGTAGGGTGTCCGGCGCCTCAACAGCAAGCCGGTCAACAACCTCTCGCCAGAACTCCTGCGGCATCTTTGCTTTAAAGTCGTGGTCACTAAGACCGAACTGTGCGCGGGAGGGAATATCGCCGCCTGAGCCTGGAGCTGGGTACCAGAGTCTTTGTATATGTCGGTTTGCCAAGGTCATGGCTGCATCAAAGCGGATGATTGGAAAATTGCGGGCAACATGGATAATGGTTTGGATGATTGCCTCGCGAAGCTCAGGATTCAGAAAATCAAGCTGGGCTGTATCGTTCCACGGCATGTGGGTGCCGTCATTGCCATGATATATAT
>CAYNNU010000019.1:0-17954 GCA_964398645.1 uncultured Spirochaeta sp. | reverse complement strand
AATCTGGTAACATTCACTACGGGAGTCGCAATAGATGCATTGATGTTGGCATCCTCGGTATAAATTCATGTTGTACTTTAGTCCGAACCAGTAATCTGGCTGTTTCACTGGAGAAAGCAAGGTTTTTGCCATTATTCCGATCGACATGCACACCGCCAATTTGTGATTATCAATATATTTTATCATAAAAATTATCAGTGAGAAGGTGGGCTGACAAAAGCTTGCAAGTGCATTTTTCGTTCTTGATGTTGTTTGTATGTAGGGTAGGAGGGTTCGAATTTTTTTGTTTAGATAGTATTTATCGGGCTTTCTGATGGTATATACTATTAGGAGGAGATATGTCCAACGCTATGGAATTGAGTGATCAGGATCTGGAAAAATTAGCTGAACGCTTAACGATCTATTACGAGAACAGGCCGGGTCAGCGAGTTGTGCCCATTGAGGCAAGCCTGTTTGAGGCTGTGGATCAACGCTTTGAGGTCGTAGATCAGCGTTTTGAGACTATGCAGCGCTATATGGACAAGCGTTTTAACAGCATGCAGTGGTTAATTGGGATCGGATTTGTGGCAATGACTGTGCTTATGAGTGTATATCAATATGTTTGATGGTATGAAATAGGTGATTTCCGGGAATTTGCTTGACCAAGATGCAAAGCCGGTATATTGTCAGATAGTATTGTCAGCTTCTGTAAGGAGCGGGCGGTGCCGTGTTTTTTGATTTTCGTTTCTTTCTCGCCGAGCAGCCGTTTTCGATGTTCCCAACAGTAAGGAAGCACCTCAAGAACGCGAATGTTCACGCATTGCGTGGAAATAACAGGATTCCGGGATAGTCCGGAGAAGAGGAATTGGTGTATGTCCAACAAACTGTATGTCGGTAATATGAATTACCGCACAAGCGAAGAAACCCTTCGGGGTATGTTCGAAGAGTATGGAACTGTTAATTCAGTTACCATTATCTACGATCGCCAGACTGGCCAGTCAAAAGGATTTGGCTTTGTTGAAATGGAAACCCCTGAAGCTGCTGAGGCTGCGATTGAAGCAATGAATGAGCAGGAAGTCGAAGGTCGACGCCTGCGTGTAAATGTTGCACAACCGCGCGAAGAGGGCCGTCGTCCTCGTCGTTTCTAAGCGATTCGCTATTTATGGCGATGCCCGCAGCCTGTGCTGCGGGTTTTTTTATGCCTTAATGTAATCGCTGGGCGGGTTATAGATTTTGCTACCCGCTGGCACTGATGAGGTTACCCAGACGTTCCCCCCAATAATGCTGCCTTCGCCGATTACGGTCTTCCCGCCCAGAATGGTTGCACCGCTGTAGATGGTAACATTGTCTTCTATAGTCGGATGGCGTTTTTTGTTCGCCGCACTCTTCTCTACGCTTAATGCCCCGAGCGTAACGCCCTGATACACCTTGACGTTTTTCCCGATAACGGTTGTCTCGCCGATAACCACACCTGTGGCATGGTCAATAAAAAATGACTCGTCTATGGTTGCGCCGGGGTGAATATCGATGCCGGTTTTGCCGTGGATGATTTCGCTCATGATCCGCGGAATGAGAGGAACCTTTTGCTGCCATAATTGATGGGCCAGCCGATAGGTGATTACCGCTTCCACACCGGGATAGGATAAAATCACCTCCTCGGTCGATTGTGCCGCCGGGTCGCCGGCAAAGGCCGCTTGCACGTCGGTATGAACCAGACTGCGGATTTTTGGGATGCTTGCTAATAACTGGGCGGCATGAGCTTCTGCTTCGGGCCTGCAATCAATAGGCATGCTGCCCGGCAGGTTAGTCTTTTCGTTATCGGCTTCCCTGCGTCGGGTATAGCGGATCGATTTAATGATTTCATTTGTGAGTGCCCGGGTAATTCGGCTGACTTTTTCGGTGAGATAGCAACGCAATTCCTGGCTGGATATGAGTTCCTCTTCGCGGAAGCCTGGAAAAATCAGTGCTTCCAGATCGAGTAATATGCTCTCGATGGCACCGCGGGATGGTAGGTTGGGTCCTTCAATGTGGTTGATTCCGCCAATCGATTCGTATGAATTTGCGATTGCTTCTACAATTTCTGCTATTTTCATACCTAATACCAAATGTTTTTTGCCCTTTATGTCAAGCGTTCTGGTTTTTTACATCTTCTTTTATTAGATTATTATTTATGAATACTAAGGATGCGCATTTGCTTTGGCGCACCAATGCCGAAAAGGTGCTGCTGGACGGAAACCTTTTTCGCTTCGTTGCTGCACAACGAAGTTCACAGGATGGTCGTTCTGGTGATTTCGTATATTTACAGGCTCCCGACTGGGTACACGTCATTGCGGTAGTGCAGGATGCACAGGGCCGTGATTGCTTTGTGCTGGTTCGGCAGTATCGGCATGGCAGTCAGCAGGTTTCGCTGGAGTTTCCCGGGGGGGTTGTTGATCCAGGCGAAGAACCCAGTGTAGCGGCCTTGCGTGAGTTAGCCGAGGAAACCGGTTATCAGGCTGGGAAGGTGCAGCAAATTGGTCAAAGCAGTCCAAATCCTGCAATTCTTAATAATGTGATGTATACATTTTTGGCTTCTGATATTGATGAGCAGGCCGGCAAGCAAAATCTTGATGCTACCGAAATTGTGGATGTGCATCTTGTGCCCTGTCAGGATGTGCTGGAGGGGCGTTGTCCTGAGTTTTCACAGCATGCTCTGATGCTCAGTGCGCTCTATTGGTATGGCTTGGTAATGCAGGAAAGAAATGTAGGGGGCGGAAAATGAAGGCCGACATTCTGGTTGGTATTGGTGCGTCTGCAGGCGGGCTTGAAGCCTTGCAGGCACTCTTGAGCAATCTGCAAGCTGAGGTTTCAGATATGGCCTTGGTTATTGCTCAGCATGTCAGCCCGACGTATAAAAGCCAGTTGGTGGAGCTGTTGGCTCGGCAAACCACTTTGCCGGTACGCGAGGCAGTCGATGGCGATGAGCCCGAGGGCGGCGTTGTCTATATTACCCCTCCAGATCGTGATATTGCCTTTTCTGCTGGAGTTTTTCAGCTGACCAAGCCATCGAGTACTCATGGCCCGCGGCCAAGTATTGATCATTTCTTTTCCAGCTCGGCTAAAGCTTTTGGCGATCGTATGGTAGGGGTTATTCTTTCTGGAACCGGTTCAGACGGCAGCCAGGGCGTACGTGCGGTGCAAGCGGCTGGTGGGCTGGTGATTGTACAGGATCCGGAGACTGCCAAGTATAATGGCATGCCTTTGTCTGCGCTGGAAAAAAAGGTGGTAGATATTGTGGCCGAAGCCGATGCAATCGGTGAGGGGCTTGTTCGCTGGAGCCATGGTGAGCGGCCAGAACCTCAGTATGAGGCGCCTTCTGCATTGGCACCGATTAGTAGCTCGCTGGAAGTGATTATCCGTCTGCTAAGTGAGTATACCGGAACCGATTTTTCCCGATATAAACCGGCAACTATTGGCCGTCGATTGCAAAAACGTATTACAAGTCTGGGGCTGGAAACAATAGATGACTACCTTGAAATATTACAGACGCATCCGGATGAATTGGATCAGCTGTTCGCCTCTGTTCTTATTGGCGTAACCTATTTTTTCCGCGACCAGGAATCTTTCGCAGTTTTGCGCGAGAATCTGGAGGAGTATTTAACAAATCCCGAGGAAAAGGTGCGTGTATGGGTTCCCGGTTGTGCTAGCGGGGAAGAGGCCTATTCTATAGCTATACTCATTGCTGAAATTCTGGGGGATCGCCTGCGGAATGTGGAGGTTCAGATCTTTGCTACCGATCTGGATGAAAAAGCCCTTTCCTGCGCCCGTAAGGGGGTGTATCCGGAATCTGTACTTGAGAATGTATCCAGTGAAATTCTTGCCACTTGGTTTGTTAAGCGTACAGATGGTATGTATGAGGTTGTTCCAGCAATTCGTTCAATGGTGCTTTTTTCCCGTCATGATATCACCAGAAATCCGCCATTCCTGAAACTGGATCTAATCAGTTGCCGCAATCTACTTATTTATTTTGGAGCGGAACTACAACAGCATGTGTTACCGCTTTTCCATTATTCATTAAAGCCCAACGGCTTTTTGTTTTTAGGCAAAAGTGAAACGATCGGCGGGTTTTCCGATTTGTTTGAAGGCGTTGTTCCTAAGCAGAAACTGTTTCGCCGCGCTGGGGGGAGCAATCCCTATGCTGGTTTGTATCTTGGGGCTCAAGCTGCCGTATCCACTGGAACATTTCCTCGTTTTCGTGCCCCGATAAGCGCAGGCTCGGGTAGCAAGGCCGCAAATTCAGAGCCCACCATCTCAGAGATGGTAAAAGAGACCCTCTATCACGGTTTTGAGCATCCCTACGTGGTAATAAACAGTCGCATGGAAGTGCTGGAAGTTTTTGGCGACATGAGCGGCTTCTTATCTATTAAACAGGGTGTTATGAATGCCGGTTTACTTTCTTTGATAGATGATCGCTACGAATTGGAATTGCGCTCATTGTTGACTAAGGCGATCCGTGAAAATAGCTCGGCTGTTGGCTGCCTGCATCGTTTGGGTGTCCAGGAGGCTCAAAATGCGGAAGCTACACAGCTGTATCTTCGTTTCTCAGTAAAACCCATCTTGTATTCGGGTAGTCGTAATGCCCTATACATTGTGATGTTTGAGCACATCAGTCTGGATCAGGATTTTATGGTGCCGCTTAAGGAGGATGATTCAAGCAGCAGCATTCGTGAGCGCGAGCTTGAGAACGAGTTACGTTCTACCCGCGAGCATTTACAGAATTATATTGAGGAGTTGGAAACCAGCACGGAGGAATTGCAGTCTTTGAACGAGGAGCTGCAATCTACCAATGAGGAATTACAATCCTCAAATGAAGAGCTGGAAACCTCCAACGAGGAGCTGCAGTCAACAAACGAGGAACTGCAGATAGCCTATAGCGAATTGAAAACCGTGAGTGACGAGGTGACAAAAAGCCGTCATCGCCTGCAGGAGTCAGAAGGGAATTTGCTGGCGGTTTTGGGAAACACGCTGCAAGCTTTTATTCTGATTGATCGTGCGTATCGTGTACTTGTTCATAATCAGGTCGCTTTGGATGTAATGCAGCAGCTTGCTGAGCGTGAACTTGCTGTCGGTGTTTCAATTATTGATTTCTTTCCAGGGGATATGCTTGAAGCATTCAAGACAGCAGTTATCAGTTGTTTTGAGGGCAAGTCGGTGGGTGAAACCCGCAGAATACTTTTTGCCGATGGCAGCGCACATTGGTTTCGCTTGCAATTTACGCCTGCTTTTGATGAACATAATGAAGTGATGGGCGTTTCCCTAGCATGGCTTGATATTACCGAGCAGAAAGAAAATGAATTGGCTCTGGATGGGCAACGGCGGCTGAATGAATTGATACTTGATTCTGCTCAGGCTGGTATTGCCCTGATTGATGAGGATGGCCGCTTTGTGCAGGTGAATCGCAGTTATTGCGAGGTTTTCGGCTACCGTGAGGATGAGTTGATTGGCAAGCGCTTTAGCATGCTGCTGCCTGAGGGTGTCCAGGATTACAGTAAGCGTCAGCATGAGCGTTTTCTGCAGGGTGAGGCAGTTGATTTGCTGCAGGGCGAGAAGGAGATGATCCGAAAGGACGGCAGTCCGATAACCGTCTTGGTAAATGCGGGTCGTTTGCAGCGTGAGGATGGCAGTGTTCAGCAGGTTACTACAGTCAGTGATATAACATTCCGGAAGCAGGCGGAAGAAGAGCGAAATCGCTTATTCAGCGTTTCATTGGATTTGATGTGTATCATCGGTTTTGACGGCTATTTGCAGCAAGTGAATCCGGCTTGGGAATATACGCTGGGATTCACCACAGAGTTTTTGCTGAGTAAGCCAATAACAGATTTTGTGCATCAGGACGATAAAAAACTGACCTTGGATTTTTTGCAGCAAATAATTGAAAATCCGGAAGCATCTCATAGACTGGAAAACCGCATAATTGCCGCAGATGGCGAAGAGCACTGGTTGGCTTGGAATACCACATTGGTTGTGGGCAAACGACTGGTATATGCCGTAGCGCGGGATATTACCGATGCTCGCCGACAGCAGCTGTTGCTTCGTGATACACAGCGGGTGGCCCGTGTTGGCGGTTGGGAGTTAGATATACAGACAGGGAAAACCAGTTGGACCGAAGAAGTTTACTCGATATATGAGATCCCTCTTGGTGTAGAAACAGATTATATGCAGGGTTTGGAGGCGTATGAGCCGGAGGACAGAAAACTGGTTCGCGAGGCAATAGCCCGTGCTTCGGAAATGGGAGAGTCTTCGGATATGGAAATCCGCTTCACGAGTGCAGCCGGGCGGAAAATGTGGGTTCGGGTAACCTTCAAGGGAGTGGCCACTGAGGGTCGAATACAGAAGGTGATGGGCACCATTCAGGATATTACCCGGGAAAAGGTTGCCAAGCTGGAAAATCAACGCTTGTCGCTGGTTGCCAGCCAGACGGACAATGGAGTTATCATTGCTGACAGCAGGGGTCGTATCGAGTGGGTCAATCATGGCTTTGAGCAGATGACAGGAAGCAGTTTGGCTTCATTTTCCGGATTATTCCTAGAGCGCGCGTTCGCGGAGTTGGGTGCTGGGAAAACGGAGTTAGGCCGTGTGATCCGGGTATTGAAGGGGCAAGAATCTGCCCATGAAGAAATGCATTTGGTAATGCCGGGCGGCACTGATATGTGGATTATGCTGGATATAACCCCAGTTCTAAATGAAGACGGTAAGATTGGTGATTGGATTGTACTGGTGCATGATGTTACGCAGAGCAAACAGTTTGAACAGCGGCTTATCAAGGCCAAGGAAGAAGCCGAAGAGATGAATCGCTTAAAGTCAGCCTTTTTGGCAAATATGTCACATGAAATTCGAACGCCCTTGAATGGAATTTTGGGAATGGCGCATATCATTCAGAAGGAAACAACGGAAACGGATACTCAGGAATATGCCTCGCTATTGGAACAGAGTGGTCAACGGCTTTTGCGCACAATCAATCAGGTGCTAGATTTATCAAAATTGGAGGCCCGGCAGATTGAAGTGAATGCAGAGCGTCTAGAAGTAAACGAGATATGTCAGCGTTTATGCGATATGATGGAGCCGGCCGCTGAGGAAAAGGGGCTTCGCCTAGTATGGAAGCCGTATTATGAATCGATCTTTGTGCATGCTGATGCGTGGATTATTGAAAATATTGTGTTGAATTTGATTGGAAACGCAATTAAATTTACATTAGACGGCTTAGTTACAGTTGCTATTCGATCACGTCAGATAAAGAAAAGGCGGATGGTTGTAGTTGAAGTTCAGGATACTGGAATAGGGATGAAAAAAGGGTATTTGAATAAGATATTTCAACCCTTTAGTCAGGAGAGTACCGGCCAGGCTCGGAAGTTTGAGGGAACAGGACTTGGGCTTTCTATTTCTCATGAATATGCTTTGCTGATACATGGGGAGATTGATGTTGTTTCACATTTTGGAAAGGGTAGTACCTTTCGTTTGTTATTGCCGCAGATTAATTGAAGTTTGGGAGGGTGAATATGAGGCGCATACTTATTGTAGAGGATGATCCAGTTGGGAAAGTGGTAACGCAGAAGATGTTGGAATTACATTTTTCTTGTGAGGTCACAGATACTGCTATTGGTGCTTTGAAAGCAGTAGATGAAGAGTTTTTTGATGTGTTGGTTTTGGATATAAATTTGGGAAACGATAGTATGGACGGGATAGAATTGCTTCGTCAAATTCGAGAGAAACCTGGTTATGAAACAATTAAGGCAGTTGCCACTACAGCCTATGCAATGGAGGGGGATAAGGAGAGATTTCTTTCTTTAGGCTTTGATGCGTATGTATCGAAACCTATTCGTATTGCTGAATTGGTTAGTACTATGGAACAGCTTTTTTTGTAGACGCTGTACAGTGCGTTGAACAGAGGATATAGTGGGGCGTCAGGAGGACAGATGCCCCATAACACTGTATGTAATGAAAAAATTCGAAACATTGCAATTATTGCCCATGTTGATCATGGAAAAACGACACTTGTAGATTCTTTGTTCCGCCAGAGTGGAACTTTTCGCGAAAATCAGGATGTTGCTGACCGGGTAATGGACAGCATGGATTTGGAACGGGAACGCGGCATTACTATTGCCGCAAAAAACTGTGCTGTAGCCTATGATAACGTAAAAATCAACATAATTGATACTCCTGGCCATGCCGACTTTGGCGGTGAAGTAGAACGGGCTTTGTCCATGGTGGACGGGGCCATTCTGCTGGTGGATGCTTCCGAGGGTCCGCTTCCACAGACTCGCTTTGTGCTCAAAAAAGCCCTAGAGCGTGGTCTTCGTTTGGTGCTGGTAATAAATAAGATCGATAGGAAAGATGCTCGTCCTCAAGCGGTGCTGGATGAAGTGTATAGCTTGCTCATCGATTTGGATGCCGATGATCAACAGCTTGATTTTCCGGTTATTTATGCGAACGGGCGTGATGGTATCGCTCAGAAAAGCATAGAGGAAAACGGCAGCGATTTACGGCCTTTGTTTGAGGCAATCGTGAGCGAGATTCCCGGACCTTCTGGAAGTGTTGACGGGCCGTTTCGTATGTTGGTTTCTGATCTGTCTTATTCGGATTTTTTGGGTCGCTTGTGTGTCGGGCGGGTTCGTGATGGTGTGCTGAAGGCCGGCGAGAGTTTGGTGCGAATTGGCGCAAGCGGTGATCCTGTGCCGCTGAAGGTTAACAAGCTTCAGGTGTATAAGGGTCTGCAGCTGACCGAAGTGGAAAAAGCCGAGACCGGGGATATTATTGTTCTTGCCGGTGTGCAGGATGTTCATATTGGCGATACGATTTGCTCGGCTCAGAATACAGAGCCATTGAAGCGGCTGACGGTTGATGAACCGACCGTTGCTATGAAGTTTTACCGCAATACCGGACCCTTGGCGGGTACCGAAGGAAGCATTGTTCAGCCGGGAAAAATTAAAGAGCGCTTGGTAAAAGAGACACTGACTAATCTTGCTGTTCGGGTAGAGGATAGTCAGGAGCGGGATAGTTTCCTGGTGAAAGGGCGGGGCGAGTTTCAACTGGCGATTCTTATCGAGACGATGCGGCGCGAGGGTTTTGAGTTTTGCGTTGGTCGGCCCGAGGTTATTTTGCATCGTGGTGAAGGCGGTGAAATACTGGAGCCGATTGAGCATCTGTTTGTTGATTGTGAAGAAGGCTTTACCGGGGTGGTTACCGAGAAGTTGCTAACACGTAAATGCCGCATGATTACAATGGTAAACCACGGAACCGGCCGGGTCCGCATGGAGTTTTCTGCTCCCTCCCGGGCGTTGATTGGTCTGCGTGATGAGTTTTTGACAGATACCAAGGGTACTGGTTTAATGAATAGCTATTTACTTGGGTATGAGCCCTTTCGCGGCGCGTATGCTGACCGCCGTAATGGTAGTTTGGTGGCTGACCGTTCCGGTCAGGCGGTTCCTTATGCCTTGTTTAACCTTGAGCCGCGTGGGCGTATGTTTATTACTGCGGGCAACAAAACCTATGAGGGAATGATTATCGGCGAGCATAACCGGGATCAGGATTTGGATGTTAACCCCTGTAAAGAGAAAAAGCTAACGAATATGCGAGCTTCCGGCCGCGATGAAAATGTTGTGCTGACTCCTGTGGTTCCGCTTTCACTAGAACAGAGTTTGAACTTTTTGCGTGATGATGAGCTTTTGGAGGTAACGCCGGAGAGTTTGCGTTTGCGCAAGCGCGTGCTCGATGCCACTCAGCGGCGGATTCGCGCCAAGCAGGACAAGCAGCTCGAAGCCCTGTAGGCGGCGTACTGGCTGGGCGGCGACGTATTGGCCCGGTGGCGGCGCCTTAGCGCCTGTGTAGCCCTCACACCCGCGCAAGCCTGCTAGCTCGTGGACCCGTCGTCTGATTGGGTCAGTTCGCGAACTTCTTGTTCAAGTTTTTCTGGTGGAATAGAGTTCTGCTCCAGCAGTTGCTGCAGGATTGAAATGCTATCGATATCGATGAGGGTAAACTCAAGCCCAACCTCGCCATCGCGGTGGTGCATCACTTCGGCGGTGGCTTCCACGTCCGCCTCGAAATCAGGAAGGGATAAAAAAAACGAAAAAGATTCGCCGTACTGCATAAGCGGTGCGTTTTTGCGAATTTGGATAAGGGCGCCTTTCAGGCTAATATCTGCGAGCACAAACGGAAACATGCCGCTGGAATTCCGGATGGTTCCTTTTGCCTGAAACGGCAAGCGAATATATTTTCTGCGCTCATTGACCATATGTATACTATATAGCCTAAGGCGTGAGCGGGCAAGGCGGCAGGGGAAATTAGGTTTTGCGTTCGCGGCAGCGGGTGCAGCCGAGTACGTGGACGTGCGGTTTGGAGCGGCCTGGGCGGGGCGGAAAGACGCGGGCAATCAAATAATCTTCCAGTTTTAATTCTTTCCGGCATACTGGGCAGCTTCGCTTGCGCGGATTTTCAATCGGCTCGTGACGGGGATAGCAGGACGGGCAGCCAAAAATGTGCATCATCCTATCAGCTTTTCCCGGGAATAGTGCAGAATGAACGCGTTTGCCGCGCGTGAGCAGCTCGCCGCAGGTTGGGCAGCGGGAGACCCCTGCAGTTGGCGGCTGGGCTTCCTCTGAACGCCTGTGCTTTTTTGCCTGCCGTTGTGAAGCAAAAAGATGATTGCTGATAGTCAAAAGAAGAGCAATTATGAACAGGGAAGCCGCCGCAAGTAGCCAAAGCATGGCTGAATAGTAGCCGTGACGGCCGGTTCCGTCTACACTGTGTGTATGGCAGTTTTGTATATTGTAGCTACTCCAATTGGGAATCTTGAAGATATTACTCTGCGGGCTCTGCGGATATTGCGCGAGGTTGATTTGATTATCTGCGAGGATACCCGTCATAGCCGCCGCTTGCTTGATCATCATGGTATTGATGCTGGTTCGCTTGCCAGCTGGCATGCGCATTCTACCGAAAAGTCTGTGCCAGCCTTGTTGCGCCGCATTGAACAGCATGGTGCTGCTGCCTATATAAGTGATGCCGGCACCCCGGGAGTAAGCGATCCGGGGATGATTCTTGTGCGTCATGCCCGTGCGGCTGGCATTCAGATTGTTCCCATTCCAGGAGCATCAGCGCCGTCTGCCTTGGTGAGTGCCGGGGGAATTGGCGGCAAGGGCTATGTTTTTGAAGGCTTTTTATCACCGAAAAGCGGCCGCCGGCGTACAGCCATACAGGAATTGGCATCTTTGGGACGTCCATTTATTTTATTTGAATCTCCGCATAGAATTTGTAAACTTTTACAGGATTTAGCCGAAATTCTACCTGAGGGGGAAGTTACGGTAGGTAGGGAGCTTACCAAACACTACGAGGAATTGTGGTGGGGGAGTTGCCAGGAGGCCTGGGCGGAGTTTTCCGGCAGGGATTCTATCAAGGGAGAGTTTACTGTCCTTGTATCTCCGGGCAAAAAGGGTTAATATATTGGCAGAGATTGCCGATAATCTTGATGAAAGGAAGGCTGCAGATGAGTATTGAACGTCTGGGACCGGTAGACCCGGTAGCAAAGTTTAACAAGACGCAGAAAATGCAGCGGGTAGCTCAGAAATCGCAAAACGATTCAGTGAATTTTTCTGAGGAATCCCGTATGCAGGCTGAAATTTACAAGATTTCCGAGGAAGTTCGGGCTCAGCCTGAAATTCGGGCTGACCGAGTTGCAGAGGTACAGCGGAAGCTAGAGGACCCCTCATATATTGATGATGTTGTACTAGGCAAGGTAGCTGATCGGCTAATGGATATGTTCGGTCTGTGATTTTTGCGCCATGAATAGTTAGATAAACCGAGCAGAGAGTGGGACGGCCACACTCTGCTTTTTTTTTGTTGTAGCAGTTTGCTGAACAGGGGGATGCGATGGAAATGTTGCAAATGTATATTCCGGCTGAAATTCATTTTGGTTCAGGTGTATATCCGCAAGTAGGTGCATGCGCTGCAAGGCTTGGCGGCCGTGTGCTGGTTGTTTCTGATAAAGCTGTGAGTGCGGCTGGTATCACCAGTCGAGTACAACAGGAGATGGAAGAAGCCGGCTTGAATTGTTTAAGCTACGAGGAAATCCCGGCTGAACATCCGAATGGAAGTATTCAGGAAGCTGTGCAACTTGCCCGTGCCGGTAAGGTTCAGATGATTGTGGCAGTTGGCGGCATGCGTGTTTCTGCAGCAGCACGGATTATTTCCCTGGCAGCAGCCAATGGGCTTTCGGTTGAAGATTTGCTGCAGAGCAATGAAAGCTTTACAGCGGCCTTGCCTTGTATAGATGTGCCTACTGCATTTCGAAATCCGATGCTTTTTGCGAATGCAACAATCGTCAGTGATGATGTTTCTGGGGTTCCAAGGATTATTCCTATGCCGCCTGGCTTTTTACGCGCGGTTGTTATGGATCCGGAATTAACTGAAGGCTTTTCTGGCCGTCGTTCAGCCGCCCTTTTATTGGATTCCCTGCTTTCAGGGATAGAGGGATATATTTCGAATGGTGCCGGCTTTATTGCCCGACCGCTTATCCGAGATGGGGTTTCATATTGCAGCGATTCAATTCTTGGAATCTACAATACACCCGAAGATCCAGCTTTGCGTTATAAGGCTTGCGAAGGTGGCCTGCTGATGGCCTTGGGGATGGCCTTTGGAAATCAAGGAATTGGCGGAGGATTGGCCTATGTACTTAATAGTATGTATGGCGTGCCGAAGTCGTGGGTTGCTGCTGTTCTTGCTCCCCATGTCGCTGAGCATTGGGTTCCGATTGTACCGCAAAAGCTTGCCGAGCTTGCCAGCTCCATGGGGGCTGATGTTACGAATCTTTCTGATACCGAGGCAGCCCGTCAGGTGCCGCAGGTGCTTCGCCGATTTATTGGCCAGGTTGATGCTCCCGGGCGTTTACGGGATTTGGATTTGACTCTCCCACAAATTTTGGATGCGGTTGAAGTGGTTATGGAAATGGACATGTTACGAGCAGTTCCTAGGGCCTTACGAGAAGCTGATGTTGTTGCCATGGTGAAGCGCGCCTTCTAATGATAGCGCTACGCAAGCTTATGCGTATGCCGTTAAAAACAGCGGCGCAACGCTGTGTGCAGGAGTTAGACGATCTGTTGCAAGGGGATCTCGACAAGGCCGATCGTGCCTATGTGCAGGATTTGCTGAAATGGCTGGAATCTTCTGGTCTGATTCCTTCTGGCGAGCTTGACCTATCTGCTTCTGAAGTCACGTTTGAATTGGATTCGGTGCGGCATTCCTTATTACGTTGGTTGCAGAATGAGCCGGCGGATTGGGATATGCGTTCTCCAGCAGGGGCGAAAGGAATCTTTGCTGGACCTAAACAGGATTCACCACTACAAAATATGAGCATCTATTTGGATGCAATTCGATCTCCCTTTAACGTTGGTTCGATTATCAGAACAGCCGATGCTGCTGGCGTTCACGAAGTTATTTTATCGCCACAAAGCGTTTCTCCCGATCATCCGCGCGCACGGCGTTCTGCCATGGGGGCAAAGGTAAAAATTCGTTGCCTGGACTATGCTCAGCTACGAAATGAAATGGAAACCCTGATCGCCTTGGAAACGGGGGGCATGCCTGTTTCGAAATATCAGTTGCCCGCGGGGAAAAGCGCACTTATTTTGGGATCTGAAGAGATGGGCGTACACCCGCGATTGATGGATTTGGTTGATGTCTGTGTTTCATTGCCAATGTATGGTGAAAAGCTTTCTTTGAATGTCGGAGTGGCTGCCGGCGCGGCTGTGTATACCCTTCTTTCTAACTCTGCTGCTCTTTGAATTGCTGCTGCAATGTTTGCAGATAGGCTGTCGCCTCTTTTTGGGTAGGGATGCCGAAGTTTCGTAGAATATCGTGGTCAATAAAAACAAAGGGTAGAAAACCATCTTCCAGTTCCCGTAATGCATTTGCCAAATAAACGGTAGAGACAAGCGCATAATTGCGCGGGTTTGCCTGTTCGGGATTGTACTGAAAGCGGATGGCGTCCACGAGGCGGGGAGGGAAATTCCACTTCTCGGCCATTAAAGCCCCAATTTCGGCGTGGTTGAAGCCGGCTGCCAACTCTTCTAGCAGGGGAAGTGGTAGTTTGCGTTCCCGGCAAAAGTTGCTTAGTTGTTTCAAAAGTGCACTGTGATCAGTGGCAAAAAGGATTTTTCCGATATCGTGTAGAATGCCGGCTACATAGGCATCGTCTGCTATGCTGGGATTTTTGTTCTGCGCAAGCATTCTGGCATATACAGCGGTTTTGTAGCTGTTATCCCAGAGCTCTTTTATGCTGGAAGATTGTTTTAATGCCTTCATGGAGCCGTAACTAAAGATGAGAGTTTCCATTCCTTTAATGCCGATTTGTTTTACAGCCTCAAGGATGGAGACGGTACGGTCTGTAGTCACATATTGTGCAGAGTTTGCCATGCGCAGCAATTCGGCGATCATCACAGGGTCGGTTTCGATTTGCTGTGCAATATGATGAAAATCAACATTGGGATCCTGCAGCAGTTTTTGCAGTTTCAGCACACTATCAGAAAATGGAGGTAGGTGTTCGATCTGATTTACGATCTCACGGGCAATGGTATCCAGTTCGCCCTGTCTGGTTTCTTCAATGGGAACATTGAGGCGGACAGTGGTTTCGTCGTGTTCTACTTTCATTTCGAAGGCGTCTTCGGAAATACCGATTTTTCGTAGCATCAGAATCAATATGATGATTCCCAAGCCGGCGCCTTCGGTTTCGTCAATCGCCTGAGTCATGGCTTCCTGTAGATTGTTGTAGGAGCGTGAACGCGCAATCCTGTCAAAAACTCGGATTTGTTCTTTGTCTGTAATGGCAGCATTGTTGGATACCGAAATTGTCAGGGCGTTGCCCCGCATGTGAAAGCTGATTCGAATATAGTAATTGTGTTGTTCCAGCAGGGGCAGGTAGCGCTGAATATCTTCTAGGGTATCTTTTTTGAAGGTTTTCATGCCCTCGGCGTATTCGTGCTCGATATCAATGTTCAGATTTTTGTCGATAAAATACACCCGTTTGGTATTTGCTTTTTTGGCGTTGACTGCTAATTCCCGCAAACAATAGCCCAAAGAGTCCTTGAGTTTATCCCGGCCGATTTCTGTCAGGTATGCGTCGAGAATTTCTACGATCTTAAGTTCTACTTCGTTGGGAAGCGTTGAGGTGGTTAAGGAATAGGGCGTATTGTTGCGCAGGGCTTTGCGTATTTCCAGTTTTTCTTTATTTGAAAGCATTTCACGAGCCCCCGAAGTCTTTGATAAGGTATGCCATTTCCCGCAGGCGTTTTTGGATAATGCCATTTAAGCTGGATGCCGGGTATTCGCCTTTTTTATTTGCAACTCCCGCTTCCATACCTGTTAAAATTTCGATGCCCTGATCGATTCTGTCAATAGCGTAGATGTGGAAAAACCCATTTTTTACGGCCTCTTGTACCTCTTGGGACAGAATAAGGGTGTCGATGTTGCGTCGCGGTATTACAACGCCCTGTTTTCCGCTTAAGCCCATTTTTTTGCAGATGGTGAAAAAGCCTTCAATTTTTTCAGATATTCCGCCGACCGGCTGAATATCGCCGTTCTGGTTAACCGAGCCGCTTACGGCAATATCTTGCCGGAGGGGTATTTTTGATATTGCTGATAGCAGTACATAAATTTCAGTAGAGCTGGCACTGTCGCCATCAACCTCAGAATAGGATTGTTCAAAGGCGATGCTAGCCCGGATATTTAAGGGAAAATCTGTGGCGTATTTTGTTTGTAGGTAACCTTCGATGATGTATACGCCCTTATCGTGTATTTCGCCGGAGAGGCCGGATTCCCGCTCAATATTGATGATGCCTTCTGATCCGTGAGAAACTCCCGCGCTTATGAGCATCGGGCGGCCAAAGGCGTAGTAACCGCGGTCAAGGATTGCCAGACCGTTTATGCGGCCGATTGCGGTGCCTTGTAGGGCAATGATTAGCTCGCCGCTTTCAATCTGTTCATCAATTTTTTCTTCTGGTAGGTTGGCAAAAAAGGTGCGTTCATCAAGGGCTCGTTGTACGGTTTTTTGCGATATTTCTTTGCTGTCCTGCTGCAATGCCCAGTAGTTTGCCTCGCGCAGGAGATCTGCTATGAGGGAAAAGCGTGTGCTCAAATAGTTCCGGTGCTCAGCCAGGCGGACTCCGTAGGTAACAATCTCGGCTAAGCCGTCTGCGGTGAGGGGCAGAAGCTGTTCTTCGCGGCAAACCATGGCAACGAAGCCCATGTATTCTCTAATTGATTGTTCGTTACGGGGCATGACGGAATCAAACTCTGCTGGAACCTTAAAAAGCTTCTGGAAGTCCTCGTCGATGTTATACAGCATTTCGTATAGGCCTTCTGTCCCTGTCAGTATGACTTTTACGTTCAGCGGAATGTTGCCGCTTTTAATGGCTGGCCCGGGAATTCCATAGGGGCCCGGAAAGTGGCGGATTTCGGTGCTGTTGCTCTGCAGAGCTCGCTTGAGGCCGTTCCACACATCTTCCTGCTGCAAAATGTCTTCTGCCCGTAGAATCAGGAAGCCGCCGGATGCTTGTAATAGTGATCCAGCCTGTAATAAGAGGTGCGCCGGTTTCGTTTCGGCGTTTTCGGGTGGAGATTCCACCACGCCGAAGATTTTTGCGCCATCCGGGTTGGTTTCTGAAATGATCGGTGCCTTTTCGGTGGCGGAGTTGTCTACGGCGATGTTCAGGCTGTAGCGGATAAAGCACATTGCGTCGCTAAGTTCTCCAGATTCTTGTTCGGAGAGGGTGCTTTCAAGGTCCTTTTTTATTGCTTCGATATGGTCGTGTATATCTTTGTCGTCTTTCCAATCGTCTTGAAGCTCCTGCATTTCGCTGGAAATAATCGGGCGGAGGGCATCGCGGCGTAAAGTATCGATGCTTTCTTCCATATTGATGCGGTTGTCGTGTATTTCCTGAAAGAGTTGATTCATTTCATCGGAAAAGCGGAAGTATTGTTCCCGCAGGTTTTGAAAATCCTCGCGGCTTATCTCTTCGCTTTGGACTTTATTTTGCAATGTTTCGAAGTCGATTGCTTCGCCATCGATGATTGGAAAGATATCAGGATGTGATTCTTCCTGGTCCATCAATCGTACAAGTTGAAAACCGTGTTCGGCCAGGCGTGCCTCAAAGGCTTTGAGCAAGTCGTTGTCTTTGCCCTCGGTGGACATGATGATGCTATCGCGTTGGTCACGGAAGGGCTTGTTTTTGAAAAGCTCCTGGCTTTTGCTGCGCAGGCGTATCAGTATTTCGCGCAGGCGTTGCTGGAACATTCGGGCGGTGCCTTTTGGGAAAAACAGCAGACGGGGTTCATGTTCGCTTTCAAAGTTTGCCGCAAACGCAATGTCTTTGATGCTGGATTCTTTCGGTTCATATTGGGATAAAAGGCTGGTGATTGCGGTGCTTTTCCCGGTTCCGGGGAGGCCGCTAGCAAAGATGTTGTAGCCTTTTGCCTGTATCGAAATCGCCATGCGGATTGCACTGAGTGCCCGCGGCTGTCCTATAACATGAAAGTCTTCGGAATCGTTTTGCAGGCTGGTGATATAATCCGGTGCGATGCTAAAGTGAACCTGGTTTGGGTCGAGCAGGTAGCGCTGAGCACCTGTATGCTTTGTATTATGCAAATGAATCATTATTAATATAGCACCAGTTAAGTCTGCTTCAATCAACTCTGCTTTTTCTAAGTTTGCATTGCTTAAATCTGCAAAATTCAGAAATGTATTATTTAATTTTGCATTTCTTAGATCAGCATGATTTAGGTTTGAATCAATAAACTTTGAATGATTTAGAATTGCCCATCTTAAATCAGCTCCAATTAAATATTTTTTTGATAAGTCAACTCCTTCAAGCTCAATTTCTTCATTTGGATTTTCTGCTCTATATTTATTCCACTCTGTAAAGTCATTTTTATTCGAGCAGTTTAAAAGTATTTTA
>CAYNNU010000018.1:0-17976 GCA_964398645.1 uncultured Spirochaeta sp. | reverse complement strand
GATATGCCGATTATGTGGCCGGCTTGGCGCAGGCGTTCAGTTACATCACGGTCGTCCTCGCTGGGAGTACAGTTTCCAGATGGATGATTATGGGCAACAATTATTGCAGTGGCTCTATCGTGGATGGCACAGGCAAAAATCTCTCTCGGGTGAACCATGGTTCTATTTACCAAACCAACCGACACAACATGGGTTCCTATTACTTCATGGGCACCGTTCAAGGTCATGCAAATGAACACTTCCTGCTGACGATCAGCGTAATGCTGCAAGACCGGCAGGGAATCTGCCGGCAGGCGTATGCGGCGTTTATCCAGGCACAACAGGCGACGGCCAAGCTCGACCGCAGCGGCTATTACTGCTGACTTTGCCGGGCCTAGCCCATGTATGTCGTATAATTGCTCAACATCAATCTTTCCCCGACTAGTATCCAGTAACGCGACCACATCCCGGGCAATTGCAGCTACCCCCCTCCCCTGTCCGCCGGAACCTAGTAGCACACTTACTAGTTCCTCATCTGAAAGTGCCTCAACTCCGCAACTGCGCAAGCGTTCCCGCGGCCGTTCACATACGGCCAAACTTGAAATTGATGATATTGGCATGCATCCCCCTGCCTTCTATTACTGGCAAAACCAGCATGCGTGCACAGCTTTCTTACAAAACAATTAGCGTGATTCTTTTCGAAATTTCTGCTATATATAATGAGCATGTTGCAGCAAGAGCTATTACAAAAAAAACCATTCCTGGCCCTTGCACCAATGGAAGATGTTACAGATGGTGTGTTCCGCCGACTTGTTGCAGGCATTCATCCGCCGGATATCTTTTTTACAGAATTTCAATCCGCCCGCTCGATCGCTGCCAGGCGCAAGCAAACCATCGATTTTTTGCAGCCGACCCCAAGTGAGCGGCCGCTTTTTGCGCAAATATGGGGAACGGAGCCGGAATATTTCTATCAGGCAGCTCGTTTTCTTACCGAAGCAGGTTTTGACGGGATAGACATTAATATGGGTTGCCCAATGAAGAAGATTGTCCGCAAGGGGGCCTGCGCCGCCTTAATAGGCAATACTGCACTAACAAGAGATTTGGTGGCCGCGGTTCGGTCCGGCATTGATGAGAGCAGCGCATCTGCCGGCAACAGGCCGCGCCCCATGCTCAGCATTAAAACCCGCAGCGGGCGGGCAGAACCCGAAACCGCCGCATGGTGCGGATTCCTGCTTTCTCTACAGCCGGACATGCTCACATTGCACCCGCGAACCGCCGCCCAGCTCTACCGCGGCGACCCGGACTGGTCACAGGTCAAGCTCCTTTGCGACCTTCGCAGCGAAATGAACAGCTCCTGCCTCATTGTAGGCAACGGCAATGTTTCTTCGCTTTCGCAAGCCCGGCAGCTGGCCAGCCAAACAGGCGCCGACGGCATTATGATCGGCCGGGCAGCAATCGCCAACCCTGCAATTTTCGCCCCGGACAAACCGCCCTTTGCAGACCTCCCCCTTTCACAACGCGCCGAAACAGCCTTGCAGCACAGCCGTGAATTCCTGGCTGCATTCGGCACAAAAAGAAATCCTGCTGTATTAAAGAAGTTTTACCGGGCCTACTTTTTCAACGAACGAAACAGCGCAATAATCCAGAAACTCATGCACAGTAAAAACGCCGATGAAAGCCTTCATATCCTAAAAGAACTTGCGGCAGTCAATTAGCTGGGCCTACCGGCTGCCAATAGAAATTATTTCACACAGACATTGATTTCGAACTGCCCAAAGCTGGTCGAAAAAGGAATGCCGACAACCGGTTCTATCCCCCGTGGCCAGGTAATCTCATGGTGTTTACCCAACACAACTATGGGCGGGGAAATATCGATATCAGCCGACTCAAAAAGCACCGCAGCATTTCCGGCAATAATATTGGTAAGCTCACCAACCATATTATTCACCAAATCTTTTCGCTCGGCCTCATCCGGAATATCAACACCTGATTTTTTCAATAATTCTTCGGCAACAAGGCGCGGCAAGCGAAACGCAAGCAAACCCTGATGACCGCCGGTAACCCCAAGCACCCCCGAAATTTCCCATTCATGCGGGGCATGGGTTTCCAATTCGTAGGGTGAGCCGGCAGAAACTTCCAGACCAAACATATTGCTAAACAAATCCGTGGTTGCGGACAAAAAGGGATTCACAATTTGAGCGTGCATACAACCTCCATTTATTACCTCGTATAAACTTAAGTGTAGTGAATAACACGCAGCATTACAATGAGGGGCCAATCATTGACCAGACAACCGTTTCATGGCTTAATAATATGCACAAGCAAAATACCTTATCAGCAAGGAGTAGATAATGTCGAAAAACAGCAAAGAAGGCTTCGTTGTAGGTATCGCCGGCTACGGTGTATACATTCCAGATACAATAATGACGGCCGCAGATATTGCCGAAGCAACCAACGGAAAATGGACAGCTGAAGCTGTAGAGAAAAAACTGGGTGTTACCAAAAAACCAGTTCCCGGTCCTGGTGATGGAACCCAGGAAATGGGCGTAAAAGCCGGTCTGGCGGCCCTCAAGCAAGGCAATATCGATCCTAAAGAAATTGATTTGCTCCTGTGCATGGGCGAAGAGTGGAAAGAATACCCACTCACTACTTCCGGAATCTACATCCAGGAAAAAATCGGCGCATCCAATGCTTGGGCTATCGATGTTCAGCAGCGCTGTAACACCACCATCGGTGCAATCAAAATTGCAAAAGACATGATGTATGCCGACGATGACATCAACACAGTTATGATTGTCGGCGGTTACCGAAATGGCGATTTTATCGACTACACCGATCCGGGTGTTTCTTTCATGTATAACCTTTCTGCCGGCGGCGGTGCTTTGATTCTCAAAAAAGGACACACTGAAAACCAGGTTTTGGAAACCCACATTATGACTGATGGTTCCCTGGCACGGGATGCCGGTGTTGAATATGGCGGAACCGAGAAACCATACGAAAAACTGCCCAAAGATGTTCAGGATGATTTACTCAAGCGCGGAAACTTATCCCTTCGGGTATTCGAAGATGAGCACATGAAAAACCGGCTGAACGAAGTTTCCATGCCAAACTGGTTCTTCTGTGTGGATAAAGCACTTGAAAAGAGCGGCGGAATGAGCCGGGCTGACCTTGGTTTCCTGAATGTTCTGCATTTCAAGCCATCCATGTATTCTTACATGCTCAAAGAGTTTGGACTTAGCGAAGAACAATCAGTCTATCTAAATGAATACGGCCACATGGGTCAAATCGACCAGATTTTATCCATTGTTGAAGGCGTGAAGCAAGGAAAACTGAAAGACGGCACCAACATGGCAATTATTGCCGCCGGAATCGGCTATGTTTGGGGAGCGACCATCGTTCGCTGGGGAAAATAATCACATTAATACGGGGGCAGTCATACCAACGACTGCCCCTTTTTCTTTTTCTATGTTGCAAAGCACGCATACTTGTATTAGTGTAGATAGGAACGGAATTACTGTAAGGAGAAATGAGCTATGAATAGCATGGTGAAACGAAAACTCGTAACAATTGATGATGTACTAGCAATGGTTAAGTCCAACTATAGTATCATCAGCGCGCTTGGTGCATCGGAGGCCACAGGCCTGATGAGCAGACTGCACGAAATAAAAGACAAGGTAGAAAACGTGTCGGTTGCAACCTGTCTGCCTATGCAGGCCTACAAATGGTATGCCGATCCTGAAATGAAAGGCCACTTTTTCAACGATGCTTGGTTTTACGCACCTGCTATCCGCAAGGCTCACAAAGAAGCTGGTACATGTTCATTCATCCCAAACCACCTGCATGCAGCTGGTACCGACCGGCTTGAGTATCAAAAACCGAATATGTTTTTCGGCACCTGTACCCGCCCCGACCGCTTCGGCTACGTTTCACTTTCACTTGGCGTAACCTATGAGCGACAGACAATTGAAGCTGCAGATATTGTTGTTTTGGAAATAAACGATAACCTGCCCCGCACATTCGGCGACACTGTCATCCACCTGGATGAAATTGACTTTTTAATCGAAAACACAGCACCGATACCGGAACTGCCTTCAGCTCCAGTTTCTGACAAGGACAAGCTCATCGGGCAGCATATTGCCGAATATGTTGAAGACGGTTCTACCATTCAGCTTGGTATTGGCGGTATTCCAAACGCTGTTTCTGCGGAACTTCTGCATAAAAAGAACCTGTCTATTCATACCGAAATGTTCACTGACGGCATGGTTGATCTGCACGAAGCAGGTGTTATCAGCACCGTGCCCCGCAGCGTCTCCGAAAAAATCCTCTCCGGCAAAATGGTAGCTACCTTCGCCCTGGGATCCAAAAAGCTGTATGACTTTTTGCACGAAAATCCGGCTGTTGCCATAATGCGCGGTGACTGGGTAAACGATCCCTACGTTATTTCCAATAACTACAAGCAGGTTTCTATCAATACAACAATCGAGGTTGACTTGACCGGCCAGGTTTGTTCTGAGTCCATGGGACCAGTTCAGTTCAGCGGAACCGGCGGTCAAGCCGATACCGCAATTGGGGCACAGATGTCTGAAGGCGGAAAATCCTTCATCGCTTTGTATTCCACCGCTTCGGTAAAACAAGCCGACGGCAGCCGCAAGACCATTTCAAAAATTTCCCCTATGCTTGCACAGGGAGCAAATGTGACGCTGCACCGGGCAAATGTTGATTACATTGTTACCGAATACGGTTGCGTGCGCCTGAAAGGCTGTAACGTACGGGAGCGGGCAAAACGGCTTATTAGCATTGCCCATCCTGATTTCCGTGCCGAACTGCAGGAAGAAGCTGAAAAGCTCGGCTACCTGTAGAACCACACAATACTATCAAAATGAAAAAAGGCTGTCGGGAATACATCCGGCAGCCTTTTCTTTTTTACATAGTTTTTTGGAGTTATATCAAAAAAGCCTGAATCATACTTATTGAATCAGCTTCTTAATTGCATCAAAGTCTCCCTGATTTTGGGTAATTTCTTCTATAGACATCTGCACCAGATTCGTGAGCTCATGCTTCTGATTGGACATCGTTTTTGAGGTATTAAACAGTATTGCGCTTTCCTCTTTCAGGCCGGCAGCACTATTTTCCAGCCCATTGGAATGTTCCAGAATCTGCTTGGAAGATGCATCTAACTGAGTACTTTCGTCAAAAATCTCTTTCAGTGTCCGGCCGGTAATATCTGAAATTTGCTTCATCTGATTTGCAATTACCCCTACCCCTTTTCCTTGAGCTCCAACCTTGGAAGACTCAATTGCGGTATTGATAGCCAAAACATTCAAGCGCTCGGAGATTTCAATGACTTCCTTACCTTTGGTACGAATAACATCGGCAATACGCTGTGAGGTCAATGCCTCCTGACGTACCAGGTCGGCGGCTTGCCGGGCGGCCTCGAGCTCTTCGTCCAAAACATTGGCGAGGTTTTCCAGCATTACATCGCTTTCATCTTCCACTGCTTTTCCCAACTCCTTGGCAATGCTGACAATGCTGGAAATATCATTGGAAAATGAAACTGCGCCGATAGGACGATCCTGATCATCAATAATTGGAAAGGCATAGGATAAAAGCGGGGCACCGAATAATTGTTGCGGCAAAACTGCGGCCTGAAGTTCTTGGTACTGAATTGCCAAGTACATAGCACTGCGAAAATGGCTGGTAATTTCTACACCCGAAGCCAGATCAGGCGGAAACATGAATTCTTTTGTCGGGATCTTCCCGTTTGGAGAATCAACAAAATAGTCACGTGAAGAATAAAAGTAAACAACCCGCATACTATGGCCGGGCTTAATTCGGTCGCGAAAATTATGAAAATCGGAATCTTCGCTAGCCTTCAATTGTTCATAGCGTTCATTGAGCCTTTCAATATCCGGTGCTTTTGCATACTCGAATTCCTGAGAAATGGTTATCATGAATGGGCGGCCCAAAATACGATCAAGATAGGGAGGGACTAGTTTGAATCCAAGCAAGGTTTGCTGCCCTTTATCGGTGAGAATGGAGTTTTCAAACTGATCCTGCAGTTCCAGCCGCTGAGCATCAATATCCTGGATTATCTCTTCTTTCTTTTTCAGTAAGGCTTCAAGATCGAGCACCCGTTGTTCCAGCTCTTCAGCTTGTTTTTCCTTGGCTAGATTTTGCTGTTCGGCAAGATCAGCACGGCTTACTTGCTGTTGCAACTGTTGCTTTAGCTCTTCTAGTTCCTTTTTTGGTTTCATATCATCACCGCCCGAGTATACATACTTCTTGTATCGACAATAAATGCATACTGTTATAGTCAATTTTATATCAATTACGCTTGCATATTCAGAATGCTAGAAGTATGTTTTTACTGTGACTTTATTCCTTTTTCACAATGTAGACCTCCTTTCTGAATACAAGCATCTTTTTTTTGCTACTCTTATATTCAGTATTTTTCTTCTCGCAGGAATAATTCTCCTTTTCCACAGCAGACGTTGGCACCGATTAGCAGAAAAACGAATACGCGCACTTTTACAGGCAGTAGAGGCCACCACCCACTCTATCCTGATAACAAATCAGGAAGGTATTATTCAGTACTGCAATATAGCATTTTGCAGTTTGACTGGTTACACACGAGATGAATTGTACGGCAACACTCCAGCAATTCTGAAATCAGGACAAATGCCACAAAGCCACTTTGAACGCTTGTGGAAAACAATACTAGCTGGCAAATCATGGAATGAGGAGATCATCAACAAGCGCAAAGATGGCAGCCTCTACATTGCCGAACAAAGCATCTCTCCTTTGAAAAAACCCGACGGCCAAATCGAAGGTTTTGTTGCAATGCAAATTGATGCAAGCGAAAAAAAAGAAGCTGAGGAAAAACTTATTCAGGCAAAAATGGCAGCTGAAGAGGCTGATCGAGCCAAAGGAAGCTTTCTTGCAAATATGAGCCATGAAATCCGCACGCCCCTCAACGGGATTCTTGGATCAGCCCGACTGATTCACGAATCTAGCAAAGAAGAATCAACTCAGCAGTGGATACAACTTATCGAACAGAATGGAAACCACTTGGCCGAATTGGTGAACGATATTTTAGAACTATCGCAAATGGAAGCGGGGCAGCTTCACTTGCAGCCGGTATTCATGAATCCGGTGGAAGCTCTACAAGAACTATTGGAAAAATACGAGTATCCAGCCCAGCAAGCTGGAAACAGCATAAAACTCACCCAGCGGCCTGAATACATACCGCCGCTTCTTCTTGATCCTCTCCGCTTCCGGCAGGTTATGTCTCATCTGATTAGCAATGCAGTAAAATTTACCCAAAATGGTCACATTACTATCTGCATTAGCTGGCAAGCAGCTGATAGCAGCACGGCATTCAGCCATCTAAAAATCAACGTGGAAGATACTGGAATCGGGATTGAGCCGAGCAAGCAGGACCTCATCTTTCAATCATTCTATCAGGCGGATGCTGCCGATTCACGGCAATATCCCGGTACCGGCTTGGGATTATCAATTGCCAAGCGCCTAGTTCAAGAAATGAATGGCAGCTTGGCGCTTAGAAGCAGCCCCGGCAAGGGCTCAACCTTTACCGTGCTTATTGACACAACCTCGCAACGAACCAATACTGAAACAGAGAGCAATCAGACCGCAAGCGGGGAGCTGACAGCGAACACACCGGCTACGGGCGAAGCACCGCAAAAAGTATGCTGCAGCGGAGAAACCATAGTAAAACGCTTCCCGAATAAAATGGCAGCCTTTTCTTGGGCCGAATATTATTTGTCATTCAGCAAGCATTTGCGTGCGCGAGCGGTTCCGGCAGAAATTGGCCGCTGGGCCCTTGAACAATGCGCTTCGCTGGAGTTGTCGCCGAATGGATCACCGGAAACACAGCTTCGCCTTTTGGCCCATGCTGCCGATGAATGGAATATACGGGAGATGAACACACAATGGGACGAACTGGATACTTGTGCCAGCCGGATAATGGAGGTGAAAAATGACGCAAAAAAATGAGGACACACATCAGGGCTTTTCCATCCTTATTGTTGATGATCAGCCCGAAAACATCCAAATCGCGGCCAGCATCCTCAAAGCGCCTGATTTAACCATCAGTTTTGCTACCTCCGCCCAAGAGGCCATGGACCGCCTGGGATCGTTGGATTTTGACCTCTTTCTTCTAGACATTATGATGCCCGAGATTGATGGTATTGAGCTATGCCGCCGGATAAAAGAGATTCCCGAATATAAACAAGTGCCGGTCATTTTTTTGACCGCAAAAACCGACAAGGAAACCTTGATCCGCGGTTTTCAGCAAGGCGCGGTGGACTATATTTCCAAGCCTTTTTTCTCTCAAGAGCTTATCCAGCGGGTGCGGGCACAACTGCAATTACGCGATGCATTACGCCGAATGGAAGATTTTTCCAATGAACTCAATTTACAGGTTATGAAGGCCATGAAGAGCGAGGCAGAGCTCATGCAAAAACAGGAGGAGCTTGCCCAGGCAAACAAGGCATTATCTGAATGGGCCAGCACTGATCCCCTCACTGGACTCTTAAACCGACGGAAAGGCTGGGACTACCTTGAGTATGAATCTGAACGGAGTCAGCGCAGCAAAAAATCTATTGCCGTAATCCTTATGGATATTGATCACTTCAAACAGGTAAATGATGACCATGGCCACAAAGAAGGCGACCGCATATTGAAAATGGTTTCGGAACTATTGAAAAAAACCCTGCGCCAGCAGGATATTCTGATTCGCTGGGGTGGAGAAGAATTTTTAGCAGCCCTGCCGGAAACTGACTTAAAAGGCGGAGCAACCACTGCTGAAAAAATCCGCAAAGAAATGCATGCCATTGACTGGCAGCTTCCCGATCGCGGTGTCACCCTATCCTTTGGAGTCGCCTGTAAAAACACAGATCACGACTGGGATACCATCATTCAACGGGCAGACCAAGCCTTATACGAAGCAAAAAATAGCGGCCGCGATAAAGTATGCAAAAAAGGGGACAAATAATAATTGCCCCCTCTTGCACGGAAATCGGTCTTTGCTATTCTAGCTCAGAAAGGTAGCGTTCGGCCTCCAAGGCGGCCATACAACCAGAACCAGCAGCCGTGATTGCCTGGCGGTAGTTCTTATCTTTTACATCGCCAGCAGCAAACACCCCGGGGATATCGGTAGCGGTGCTATCAGCTTTAGTAAGCAAATACCCGGACTCATCAGTTTTTAATTGACCGCCCAAAAATGCCGTATTTGGCTCATGTCCAACCGCATAAAATAATCCCTTGGCAGGAATAAACTGTTCTTCGCCGGTCTTATTGTTCTGAACCTTTAGCTGCTCAAGCATTTTATCGCCAATGGCCTCGCGGGCCTCGGTATTCCACATAATGGTGATTTTCGGATTCTCAAAAGCGCGTTTTTGCATTGCTTTGCTGGCACGCAGTTCGTCTCGCCGCACAAGCATATGCACAGAGCTGGCATATTTGGTAAGAAAGACCGCTTCTTCTACGGCACTATCGCCGCCGCCAATTACGACCAAGGGCTGATTGCGGAAAATCGGCAAAGCCCCATCACACACGGCACAGGCTGAAATGCCACGCTGCCACAAACGATCCTCGCCCGGAACATTTAGGCGGCGCGCAGTTGCACCTGTTGCAATTATCAAGGCATCGGTCTGATACTCTGCGCTATCGGTTTTTACCGTAAAAGGCCGATTTTTCAAATCCACAGAAACCACTGTCTCCGTCTTTATTTGTGCGCCAAAGCGCAAGCTTTGTTCGCGCATCTGCTCCATCAATTGCGGCCCGCCGATTCCTTCGGGAAAGCCGGGGAAATTTTCTATATCTGTTGTTGTTGTTAATTGACCTCCGGCAGCCACACCGCCGGCCATAAAACCTTCAAAAACAAGTGGCTTTAACTCTGAACGACCGGCATAAATAGCAGCCGTATGCGCAGCTGGGCCAGACCCAACTATTATCAGGGATTGTTTCATTTTAGACCTCTCTATTGCAATTCTAAACTGGAATTAAAAACGGCACCTGTGCCTTTGGCAACTGATGCACATCATTACACATTTCTTGTTCCATCCAGTCCTTTGCAGAGAAGCTGCATTGCTCGACGGCGAGGATTCGCTGCAAAACTGGATGATACACAAAAAACTCAACGTACACTTCATCGTTTTCTATAGAAACAATGCGATAATACGCCGTTTTTCCCCGCCCGCCGAAGTTTTTATACCAATCACCGGGCTTCATATCTATAGTATATTAAAAGTACACCTCCGTAGCAAATGCGTTTTCAGGATGATCGCGTGAAACAAGGGCATAATACACATCGTAAATCATGCGCTGATTTCCACATAGATACACCTTATGAGTCGGGGGAACATCCATCTGTTTCAAATAATCAGTTACCCGCCCATAAAAATCACCCCCCTCTTCTCGGGAAACACAAGCGACATAGCGCTCAGGAGGATAATCCTGCATATCATAGCGTTCACGCAAATACCGCACACCATGCAGCAAAATATAATTCAGATCTGGATATGCCTGAACGAATGCATGAAAAGGAGCAACACCCGTTCCCGTAGCAATAAACAAATATGTTGTGGTTCGAATACTTTCAGGGTCGATAACAAAATGACCCTCTACCCCGCCAACAATCAATTGGTCCCCGGGCTGACAGCCCCTCAGCTGGCGGGAAACATTCCCGTTTTCTACTTCGCGCACCAAAAACTCAGCCTCTCCACCCTTGCAGCAGGAGTACACTGAATACCAACGGCGCTCATCACTATCTGGAAGACCAAGAGCTACCCTCTGCCCTGCTTGTATTTTTACAGCAGAATCCCACGCAAGTTTGATCGCATAGGTCGAATCGGTAAGGCTTCGCACCCCAATAACCCGCTGCAAACGGTTAGCCTCATTCATTATATGAAAATACCTATATAAATTTGAAACGGCAAGCAGCCGCAACAAGATTTTTATTCTACAAAAAAGTATTTTCAAATATAGTAATTGACGGAGAGCTAACTGCAATTTACAATAAGCATGGAGAAGGGAAACATATGGCACCTCATAAAACAATAATGATCAGGGATATTGTGCTACGCGCGATGGATTTAATCCGCAAAGAAGGCACCGATAATGTTACCGCGCGAAAAATCGCAATCGAGCTAGGTTGTTCGACCATGCCTATTTATTCTTCGCTTGGTTCTATGAAAGACCTGAACCGGAGAATCATAGAGTTGGGCTACGTTTGGCTGGGCCACCTACAAGCAGAATTAAAAACCGGCCATCCATTAACAGACCTTGAAATGTCTATGATGATATTGGCAAGGCGGGAACCGCATCTATGGAAGCTGATGTTCCTCTATAACGAACCCGCAGCCCAGGAAGTACAGTTTTGCAGCTGGCGCGAAATCACCCAGGAAATTGCAGATGCGCACAATCAAAATAATGCTAATTCTACAATTAGTGTTGGAGAAATTCGAACTATTGGCTATTCCATTTTTGGTTCCTGCGCAGCGATTGCACTTGGCTCTTTTTTCTATCATACGGATGAGCCGGAAAACCTGGAAAAATTCTTTCTTGATTTTTTCCACTCCTTAAACGAAAAGAACTTGCCAAACTATTCTGCTACTCCTCTTATCCCAAAGGATATTGACCAGATACTGGATTCAACGTTACAACAGGTACAGGCTGAGTACCATCCTGATTAAATCCGGTCTGCCTGCAGGAGTTAGTATATGGAATCCCCCTTCGGCGATATTCACCAAAATGTTGGTATTTGGTTAGGTCGCATAGCTGAATACCTTGGAAACCCTCATGTATACGACATAGGTGCGCATACCGGCCTGTTCACAAAAATGCTGGCAAAGCAGGGTTGCAGCGTCACTGCCTTCGAGCCTGTGCCAAGCACCCTTGAAGCATTAAAGGAAGCGATAGATAACGACGGCCTCACAGAAAAAGTTACAATTGTACCCCATGGTCTGTCCGATGTAGAAACCGAAAAAACATTATTTCAATTCAGCGATGAAACATTCAACTCCCTCTATCCGCGCGGCGCTGAAGAAATGGCTCAATATGGTCTATCTTTCTTAGGGGGAACAAAAGTAAGCATCAAAACCCTGGACTCACTGCAAAAGGAAATGGAACTTCCCCTACCAGGCTTAATTAAGATTGATATCGAAGGCGCTGAGCTTCCTGCCTTTCGCGGGGGTGAAAAAACAATTACAGCAGCACGGCCGATTATTGTAAGCGAATACAGCACTGGCAATTGCCAGAATGCCGGCTACGAGCGCGCTGAACTGCATACCTTCCTGAGCGAAAAAGACTATCAGGTTTTCGGCTTATTTCGGAACGAAGACGAACAATTATACGGGAGCGAACGTTTCGATGACCCGCGAATATGGAACCTGATTGCCGTTCCCAAGGAATCAATGGAAGCATTCAGTCGCAAGCACGCGAAATATATTGCGAAGAAGTAAAACCCGCTATTTCAATGCTGACAGGCGCACTTGGCTCACTCCCTGAATCTTTCGCAGGCTTTCACAGAATGCGGCAGTATTTTGCGTTTGCGGCATCCGTATGTGATATGATATCCGGGAACGCTTATCCTGCAATTGCAGTCCCAACTCTGATACTTGAGAAGAAAGACCATCATTTTCCAAAAGACCAGCTACTTTTTCCTGTACATTTTGGACTGAATCCGCTTTAACCGTATCAACAAAAATATCAAGACGGCGTTCAAAAAACGGTTTAACCGCAAAAGCCTCTACACGGGTAATGAGTGCCAGGGTAATAAAAACCAGCACAACCGCAAGGGTAGAAATAACATACATACCCGCGCCAATAGACAATCCCAAACCAGCAACTACCCATAAACTGGCAGCAGTTGTTATGCCACGGACACTACCGCGCAAATGCAAAATTGCTCCACCGCCAATAAACCCGATTCCCGAAACAACCTGAGCCGCAATTCTGCCCGGATCGGCTCTTTGGGCATCCGGAAACTGCAAACTCAATGCAACAGATAAAAGCATCAACAAGGCTGATCCCATGCAAATGAGCATATGTGTGCGTAAGCCGGCAGGCTGATTATGCCGCTCCCGTTCCCACCCAATTATTCCACCAAAAACCAGAGCTAAAAAAAGGCGTAAACCAGCCTCCAGAAAAAATCCCGCTGAGTCTCCCAAGAAATGCGCCGCTTGGGTACCAAAATGGAAAATATCAATCATTACTGTATAACCTCGCCTCATTCAATGTTTCAGATTCCTGCTCATTGAAATCGATTGGACAGGGCTGAAGATTCCAAATATCCTTGGCATATTCAGCAATGGTCCGATCCGAGCTGAATTTTCCAGCGTTTGCAATGTTCAAAATTGCTTTCCGCGCCCAGGATCTCTTATCCTGATACATCCGCTCAATGGCCCGCTGAGCTTCGGCATATGAAGCCAAATCTGCCAGATGCATATAATAATCACCCTTTTCCAAAAGATGCGAACGAATAGCATCGAACAAGCCTGGCTCATCGGCATTAAAATGCCCGGAAAACAATAGATCCAGAGCAGCCTTGATTTCCGGATTTTCTTCGTAGTATTTCTGCGGGCTATAGGTCGGACGCAATTGATTCACTTCATCTGCGGTTAATCCGAAGATCACACAATTTTCCTGGCCAACCTCTTCCAGTATTTCAATATTTGCTCCATCCAGGGTGCCTAAAGTAATTGCCCCATTAGCCATAAACTTCATGTTTCCCGTACCGGATGCTTCTGTGCCTGCAGTTGATATTTGCTGTGAAACATCCGTAGCTGGAAAAATTTTCTCCGCCAAACTCACCCGATAATTGGGAATAAAGTACACTTGCAGTTGTTTAGAGACAAGCGGATCGTTATTCACCACCTCGCTGATATTGTTAATCAATTTGATGATGAGTTTTGCCATCTTATAGCCGGGGGCTGCCTTGCCGGCAAACAAAACTGTCCGTGGCTGCACTTCTTCTCCGGAACGAATCCGATTATACAGCATAACAACATGCAGGGCATTCAATAATTGGCGCTTGTATTCATGTATCCGCTTCACCTGAACATCAAACATGCTTTCTGTTGGTAACTCCCAACCAGTTTCCCGACGAACAGTCTGTGCAAGCCGGTTTTTATTTTCCCGCTTGATTTCCAGAAACCGTTGCTGAAAATCAGCATCATCGGCAAAGCGTTCCAGTTTTTTCAGCTGACTAAAATCAGTAATCCAACCGTTGCCGATCTTCTCGCTAATCAATGCGCTTAAACCCGGGTTTGCCTTTAACAAAAACCTACGCTGCGTTATGCCGTTTGTCTTATTATTAAAGCGTTCCGGAAACATTTGGGCAAACTCGGGAACCAGGCGGCTTTTGAGCAAATCAGTGTGCAATTCTGCTACACCATTTGTTGAATGTGATCCGACAATCGACAGATAGGCCATGCGAACCTGTTTCACACTCCCCTCTTCAATCAAACTCATGGTACGCAGCCGATCTGGCTCATCGGGGAAACGGTTGGCCACCTGCTGCAAAAAATCGTGGTTTATCTTGTAGATGATCTGCAAGTGGCGCGGCAAAATCTTTTCCATCATGTGCACCGACCATTTTTCCAATGCTTCGGGCATAAGAGTGTGATTCGTGTAACCCAGGGTCTTCACAGTGATGTCCCAGGCTTCATCCCACACAAGACCCTCCTTATCAACAAGCAGGCGCATTAGCTCCGGCACGGCCAAAGATGGATGGGTATCGTTGAGCTGAATGGCTGCCTTTTCCGGGAAACGTTTCCAGGGCAGATTACTTTTCTTAAACCGGCGGACAATATCCCACAAGGAACAAGCCACAAAGAAATACTGCTGCTTTAGGCGCAATTCCTTCCCAAGATAGAGGGTATCATTTGGATAGAGCACCTTTGTAAGATTCTCGGCAGCAACTTTGTCGCTTACCGCCTCGATATATTCACCATCATTAAAGCGCTGAAAATCAAACTCCTCGCCGGAACCGGCGCTCCATAGGCGCAAGGTATTCACGGTTTTACCGCCGTAGCCCACAATTGGGATATCGTAAGCGATACCCCGTACCTCTTCACTGTGAATCCAGCGGTAACGCAGCCGCCCTGCTTCCTCAACAGTAATAACATGGCCGCCAAAATGAACCGGAACCGCAACATCGGGGCGCTTAATTTCCCAGGGGTTACCATAGCGCAGCCAATCATCCGGATATTCTATTTGATACCCATCATCAATTTTTTGACGAAAGATTCCATAATCGTAGCGCAAGCCATATCCGAAAGCAGGAAGATCCAAGGTTGCCATAGAATCGAGAAAACAAGCCGCTAAACGCCCAAGCCCACCGTTTCCAAGCCCGGCATCAACCTCCTGCTCGCGCAATTCCTCCCAGGAATACCCAAGCTCATTCATAGCCTGCCGAATTTCCTGCTCCATGCCGGTATTTATTGCGTTACTTCCCATAGCCCGACCAATCAAAAACTCAAGCGAAAGATAGTAGACACGCTTTGTTTCCTTATCGTGGTGTGTTCGCTGCGTTAAAAGCCACTGATTTATCAGCCGATCACGGATGGCATAGGCCATGGCCATAAAGCGTTTATGATCGTCGGATGTATAGCGATCAACAGCCAGGGTATATTTCAGATGCTCTGCAAACCCCCACTGAATCGACTTTGCATCCTGACCACGTCTGTGCTCGATCTTTGATGAATTCGAATTCATGACTCCTCCCTATGCTTGTCCTAGTATATAGCATATCCGATTACACCTTTTGATTCCAATGCCCTAGAAAGCTATTCTATGCTATACTATGCTGTAGTATGCTTTCACTAGGCGATGGAGAACAACAATGATTGATGAGTTTTACATCTGTATTTTCAGCCAATTTGGACCGACCTACCAGTTCAGACTGCTGGATACCCGTGCGTACTATCACTTTTCAACCCAGAAATTTATCTTGGAAAAAGAAGATATTCCACCGCTGGAACATCAAGGATCAAAAGCCGATGTTGATGATTTCTGGTGGGAAATCGAACAAATTGATATTGCACACTGGCAGGAGGAATACCAAAATCAGGCTATTCCTGACGGCCCCTGCTGGCAAATCGAGTGGTTCCGCGGCAACAAGGAAGGAAAAAGCCAAGGCACATCCGCCTTTCCCAACAGCCCAAACCCCTGCTATTCGCCTGAGTTTATCAAACTGATTCAGGCAGTGCGAAAACTGCTCAACTGGATGCCCTTCGGCTAGATACATACTTGCACTAGTATCCACGCAAAGAGTAAAATACCTATATAGTAGTAAGGAGCTTCATATGGCAGCCAGTTTTTCATTATCGTTATATCCCTTTGTTCATTTGAACAAATACCAGGCCGACGGGAGTTGGTCAGCAGAACTGCAGGAAAAACCTCATATGAGCCCGGAAGAGGAGCAAAACCTTTCCGCGCAAGAATTGGAGGACCTACAGGCAAAACGCAACAGTTTTCCGGATCTTCCTCTTGTCAACTACACAACACAGTATGGCATGGGCTGTTTTGAAGGCCTGAAGGCATTCCCGCAGCCAGACGGATCGCTCAAACTGTTTCGCCCCGGACAGAATGCCAAGCGCTTTGCCGCTTCAATGAAAGGGTTGATGATGCCTGTTTTCCCGCCGGAAATGTTCGTTTCCGCCGTCCAGAAAACCGTAGCAGCAAATGCCAAGGCCGGCTTTGCCCCCGCCTATGAAAAAAAATGGGAAAAAAATGGCTTTCTCGATGGCCACGCTGTATATATTCGACCCTTTTCGTATGCAGAACCTGGTATCGGGCTTGGTTTGAGCGTAGCTCCATGGGTTGTAACAGTCACAACCCCCGTAGGTTCTTATTTTGACCCGGATGGAAATGCCAAGGCAATCACCACCAAAAGCGTACGTGCGACCCCCGGTGGAACCGGCTGGATTAAATGCGATGCAAACTACGTAATCCCGACTTTGATCAAAAAGCAGGCAAACGCCAATGGCTACATGGAAGCCGTTTTCCTTGATAGCCGCGAGCAAACCTATGTCGAAGAAGGCTCAAGCTGCAACATTTTCTTTCGCCTCGATGACGACACCCTCGTAACCCCCGCGCTGGAGGACACAATACTCCCCGGCATAACCCGGGCAAGTATTATTCAGCTGGCAAAGTCTATGGGCGTTACAGTAGAAGAACGTAAAATCAGCATACAGGAAGTACTCGAACGCACAAAGGAATCCTTTGTTACGGGTACCGCCGCCGGCATCGGCTATTTTGAATCGCTAACTCATGGAGAGGAAACTGCGGTTTTTGGAAATGGCAAAATGGGCGAATTAACAACAGACCTTCTATTTGCCCTAAAGGGAATACAGTACGGCGCCCGTGAAGATATTTTTGGCTGGATGGAACCAGTGCTCTAAGCACTGTGGCCATCCTGTCATCTTAATACGCTAAAAAGCTAGTCGCCTCAAAATCCGGCAACAGACTGTCGAAGATTTCAAGATTAAAACTTGCAGATGGCACTAGGCCCGAACGAACGTTCAAATAGCCTAAATTACTGCTGGCGGCACGCTCACCGGTTTCCGGATCGCGCAGATAGTCTTCGCTAATTTCAGCTGACTGAGTTAGATATGTCATTCCCCTTGTCCAGTTTGCTCGGCTTCCATTTACCTGTGATTCACGTAAGAGCGCAACTCCAAGGTTGTTATAGGTCCGCCGCAAATATTCAATCAGAGCCCTGTGCTTTGGATTTTCATGCACGCGCAACGTCGGAATCTGCTGGCGTTCACGCACGAGTTGCTGTAAAAGGCGCTCATAATAACCAACCGCTGAGCTATATGCATCCCGCCGGAACAATGTGTTTGCCATAGCGTAATCCAGGTTTCGTTCTTCACTAAAGCTGCCGCGGGCATCCAGAAAAGCGTTTAGCGCATCATCATAGCGCTGTGCCCGGTAATGGATGACCCCGACCTTATACTCCATATCCAAAGT
>CAYNNU010000017.1:0-18119 GCA_964398645.1 uncultured Spirochaeta sp. | reverse complement strand
CCTTGCCGTTTTGCGTCAGGATCAGGGAGCGTTTGACGGGCACACAGTCATGCACACGGTAATTATGGGCTACCGTCGCTTGTATGATGTAATGGTTCAACGCGATGAGATTTATTCTAAGGAAGATTTTTCTGAAGAGGATGGAATCAAAGCATCCGAGTTGGAAGGTGAGTTTGCCGAATTGAATGGCTGGGAGGCAGAGGCTGATGCCGCTGTGCTTCTTGATGGCTTGGGTATAGATGTTTCTATGCATGAAAAGATGATGGGCGAACTGGATGGAAACTTGAAGGTGCGGGTTTTGCTTGCACAGGCATTGTTTGGTAATCCGGATATCCTGTTGCTGGATGAGCCGACGAACAACCTTGATCTTGAATCAATTAGTTGGTTGGAAGGTTTTCTAGAACGTTTTCCTAATACGTTGATAGTTGTTTCTCATGACCGGCATTTTCTTAATCGTATTTGTACTCATATTGTTGATATTGATTTTCAAAAAATATCGGTCTATGTGGGGAATTATGATTTCTGGTATCAGGCAAGTCAATTAGCTATGCGGCAAGCGCGGGATCAGCAGAAACGATCAGAAGAAAAAGCAAAGGAATTGCGAGAGTTTATCCAGCGGTTTGCCTCAAATGCAGCAAAAAGCAAGCAGGCAACCTCGCGGAAAAAGATGCTGGAAAAACTGGATATTGATAATATGCCGATCAGTAGTCGACGCTTTCCCTATGTTGCTTTTAAGCCGAACCGGGATTGCGGCCGGGTTGTGCTTGATATTCAGGGGATTAGCAAAAGTCTAGATGGAGAAAAATTGCTAGATTCCTTTTCATTGACGGTAAACCGTGGAGATAAAATTGCATTTGTTGGGCGCGAGCATCTGGCTAAAAGTACTTTGTTTGATATTATCGCCGGCGAAGTACAAGCGGATGCCGGTGAATATGAATGGGGCGTTACCATTTCTTCTTCTTATTTCCCCAATGATAATAGTAGCTGGTTTGAACATGACATGAGCATCATTGAATGGTTGAGTCAGTATACCGAATCCACTGACGAAAGTTACGTACGCGGTTTTTTGGGACGCATGCTGTTTTCCGGTGAAGATGCCCTGAAAAAAGTGAAGGTTCTTTCCGGGGGCGAGAAGGTGCGTTGTATGCTTTCTAGGATGATGCTTTCGGGTGCAAATGTGCTGATTATGGATGATCCCACAAATCATCTGGATTTGGAGTCAATTACAGCCTTGAATAATGCCTTGATTGAGTTTCCCGAGGTAGTATTGTTCACTTCTCATGATCATCAATTTGTACATAGTATTGCAAACCGGATAATCGAGATTACCCCAGCTGGTATAATTGACCGGATGATGCCGTTTGATGAATATTTGATTGATGAGGGTGTGCGAGCGCTACGCGATCAGTACTATCATGGTCATCAGCGGGCGGCCTTGTAGGGCTAATCGCTTAGTTTGTCCAGCGGGCGGCGTAGGTGTTGATATCAAACTTACGCCTAAGCCCTGCCTCGTTCATGTAGCGAATTTTCCCGAAGATGCTGCGCTCCTTCCAAGCTCGATCATGCTTGCCAAAACACCAAGCGATGCCGGCGTAGCCATTAGAACTGTTGCCGTCAAGTTCCCAGCGATCATTCAGTTTGATGAGGATGTTCCAGGCTTCTTGTGGGCTAGTGGTCCACTCAATAACTTTTTTCCCCCAGTACATGCGCATATATCCATGCATCCATCCGCTACGGCTTAGCTGGTTTTGAGCTGCGTTCCAATATGCATCATGGGTTTGGGCGTTTTCTAGTTGTTCTTGGCTATAAATGAATTCTCTCGGGTCGTTAGAATGTTCTAGCAGGCTATTTTGAGCCCAGGCTGGTAAACAGGAAAATTTTCGGTAGTTCGGATTGTAGTGGGTAAAATTGAATGATAGTTCACGGCGAATGATCAATTCTTCCCAAAGTGTATCTACTCCTTCGCTTTTGCCGTATTCCCGGGCATCAAGTGCCATTTGTATGGGGGAAATCATACCAAATCGAAGGTATGGGCTTAATTTTGAGCTACCTTCGAGGGCGGGGTCATTTCTATCGAGGTGGAAGCGGTCTAATGTATGCTCTAGAAAGAATTGCCAGCTTTTTTGAGCCTCTATTTCGCCGCCGAAAAAATACATGTCGTTGCTTGCGTTTGGGGGCGTGCTTTGTTCCGCTTGTTCTTGCGATAAATATTCAATATTTGCTATGTCGGGCAATTCGGGTCTGCTGGTGCAGTGTAGAGTTTTTTCTTGCGGCAGTGTAAGGAAATGTTCCAGTTTCGAATGAATTGCTGGTCGCAGGATTCGGGCCGAAAAGGCTTCTTTATGGTATGCCTGTGTAATTGGTACACACACATTCGATTCTACCCAAAATGAAGGGCAAAAGCAGTCTTGGGCAAACATGTTTCGTTGTCTGCGGTGGTAATCAAGATAACCAAAATCACCGATTACTGCAGCTGCTTGTTGGGCTAGTAGCATGATAGTTTGTGCAGGATTGTTTGAGACGAGTGAAAAGAGTGAGATGTTACGGTTGCGTAAAATTTCAGCAGTTTGTCTGAGCCCTTGTTGTAGAAAAATATCTTGCCGGCTTATTTCTTGTGCACCGGCAATAAAATCCGGGGATACATATATTACAGCTAATGGAAGTTTTTTCTGGTTTGCTGTTTCGATGGCATATTCAAGAGCATGGTTATTGCTCGCCCGTATGCTTGTTTGCATCCAATAGAGAACGTAGGCGGGGACAGTCCTTGAGTTTTTGTATGTTTTTTTGCTTTCCGATGCTGGTATGTAGTGAATCCGTGCTTCTGGCTGAGTGCTCATATATTGTAAAATAGTGCAAAAAGAGTACAATGGTACAGAATGAACACAAAAAATTCTTCGGGAAATAAAAAAAAGCCTGTTGTGCTTATTGTTGAAGATGATCCGGTAAGTGCAGAAATGTATACGGTACAAATTCAGGAAAGTGGATTGGCAGATTGTGTCGCCTGTGGAGATTCTCGTACTATTTTGCCGATTCTCGTTGAGCATAATGTTGATGTTCTCGTGCTTGATCTGAATATGCCCTACGTTTCCGGAAAGGAAGTGCTGGCTCAGGTAACCCTTCAGTTTCCGGAGATCCCTGTTATCATTGTTACAAGTGAAGAAAGCGTACAAGTCGCTGTTGAATGTATGCGCTTTGGAGCCGCGGATTTTATTACGAAACCAGTTACAGAAGCGCGCTTGTTGGCTAGTTTGCAGCAAGGCCTGAAGTTGCGTTCTTTACAGCAGGAAATTCAAAATTTAAGTAGTTCTATGCGGGTTCTTGAAATCCGCAAACCCGAGGCTTTTTCCGAAATAATCACAGTAAGCCATCAGATGAGACAGATTTTTGCCTATATTGAAGCAATTGCACCGAGTCCGAAGCCCGCCTTGGTTCTCGGAGAAAGTGGAACCGGAAAAGAACTTATCGCGAATGTGCTACACCGAATTAGTGGCCGTAGTGGTGATTTTGTGCCGGTGAATGTGAGCGGGCTAGATGAAGCCATGTTTTCTGACACACTTTTTGGTCATAGCAAGGGTGCTTACACAGGGGCGGTTGAAGAGCGCAAGGGAATGGTAGAACGTGCTCGCCATGGCACGCTTTTTCTTGATGAAATCGGTGATCTTCCTGTCGGTGCCCAGGTGAAACTGTTGCGGCTCCTACAAGAAGCTGAGTATTACCCACTTGGGTCTGATAAGGCACGAAAAGCAGAGGTTCGGATTGTCGCTGCAACCAATGCAAATCTCACCGAAAAAATGGAAGAGGGGAGTTTTCGAAAAGATTTGTATTACCGTCTAATGGCGCATACCGTCCGTTTACCATCTCTGCGGAATCGAGGTGAGGATGTTCCGCATCTTGTGACATATTTTGTCAGCCAAGCTTGCGCTGAATTATCCAAACGGCGGCTTTCCGTATCCAACGACATTTATCGCTTACTAGAATCCTATGATTTCCCTGGAAATATTCGTGAGTTGCAATCTCTTGTGTTCGATGCAGTAAGCCAATCATTTGGACCAAAACTGGAAATTGAACCTTTTCGCCAGTATATCCTTGGACGTCGTGACGGAACGTCATCTTCGTCCATGATGGCTGGTGGTGGAGGGTTTATCAGTTATACGGGGCGTTTTCCTACTTTGCAGGAAGTCCAGGATCATTTTATTGATGAGGCTATGCGGCTGTCGGATAATAATCAGTCTAAGGCGGCTCGTTTGCTAGGGGTTTCTCAATCAACCCTTAGTCGGCGGAAGGGGATGCCGTAATTTTTATGCAAAATGCATACCCCTGCTTTTCCTATGCATTTTGCATGGGTAAAGAATGTCTAGTTATTAACGTTCATATTCATTTAATTTTTTAATTCTATACAATAAAACAGTTTATATAATTTATCTCACTTTGGCATGGAATTTGCATATAAGTAAGTGTCTGCTTGCTTCGTTGTACCGGATTTCAGCAGACTATGTAAAAAAGTGATGTAATAATCTATGTAAGTAAAAATGTATGTAAAGGTTTTCCTTTCTGGTAGGGATTTTCTCTTTTTTTCCTTCCTCATTTAAGCGGGTGCGAGTCGTTGGCTTGAACCCGCTTTCTTTTTTTTGTATAGTGATGACAGGAGAAAGCACCAATGAAGACAAAATCCGACTTTCCGACCATCAACGATAAAGAACCAGAGGGCTTGAAGCCGGACGGATCTCCATATCGGGTATTGGTTGTGGATGATTCAATGTTTACTGGTAAGCAATTAAGTCAAATTCTTACAAGCGCCGGTTTTGAAGTTATCGGTACAGCCAGCGATGGAGCTGAAGGGGTGGAAAAGTACAAGGAATTGCATCCAAATGTGGATCTTGTAACTATGGATATTACTATGCCTCGTATGGATGGGGTAACTGCCCTGGAAAAGGTGATTGAGTACGACAAGGATGCAAAGGTTGTAATGATCTCTGCTCTTGGAAAAAATGATCTAGTAAAACGTTCATTAATGATTGGGGCAAAAAACTATATCGTTAAACCGCTGGATCGGAAAAAAGTACTTGAACGAATTATAGCTATTCTTAATTAGGATTTTTCTGCCGATCTTTCTTGTATTGTGCCGGTAGCTGTTCATATTTGGAACTTCTTACTTTTGGTTCGAGGGATTATTTGATGTTTTTTTCTCGCCGTTCGTATCTTTTACAATATTTTCTCACAATTGGAGCCTTTCTATTCTTTGCATCTCTTGCTACCGCCCAGAGTACTGAGTCAGAAACTGTGTATGCAAACGCAGATAGGCTCTTACAGGCAGGTGATATTGTCGGCGCAATTCAATTATATGAATCCTTCCAGCCTTCTGAGGATCAATATTATCAGCATTGGTATAATCTAGGGGTTCTTTTATATGATAATCAGCAATATGACGAAGCAGTCGATGCTTTTTCTCATGCAATGGATCAATTTGAGAATCTTGATGTTGCTGCTGTTCAAGCAACAGCCGGGCTATATAACTTGGGCACTTCACTGATTCAAGCTGGCGGCTTTTCCGAAGCAATTGAGGTCTTTTCTGTTCTTCTGGAAAACGAAGTTGATGATAGTTATGCAATTTGCATAAATCGTGGCAATGCGTATTATGCAATCGGAGATCTTGATGCTGCGGCTTCTGATTATTTGGCAGCAATTACAGCCCGACCAACCACTGAGGCTTGGTATAATCTTGGAAACATATACTATGATCAACAAAGCTGGGATGAGGCTATTGCTGCATATTCAAACGCTATTGATTTGAACCCGGCTTTTTGGCAGGCACATTACAATCTTGGAAATGTACGGATGCAGTTGTTAGATTACGATACTGCCATCCAGGAATACCGAGCTGCATTACGTCACGAGCCGGCTAATGCTGATATCCAGGAAAATATTGCTATCGCCCAGCAGATGGCGGAGCAGTATTAGTGTGAGTGTCTTTGTAAGCCGAAAATCCGAGGTTTTTCTTGATTCATCCTGTTGATTTTTGCGGTTGGTTTTCAGATGCAGTGTTTGAGCATTCTAAGGATGATTCTGGCTCCGCTTTACAAGCATGGTTTGGTGAGCAGCATGATGGGTGGTTGGAACAAGAAGTCAGAGACAGTGCAATAAAAGATTTTCCTGATATTTCGCGGAGAATACATCCTGTATATGTATTCCAGCAGATTCTTTGTATGCAGCGTTCCTCAAGAAGTATTGAAGCTGTTCAATTTTGCCGCTTGGAGCAGGAACTACAAAAGTGTAAAGCAGAGGTTGCTGAGAATTTTCATGCTCGCCAGACGTATGTTTTTCCTTGGCTACACATCGAAGGGCGGTGGGTAAGTGCCGATGTTCTTTTACCGCTTGGTTCCCAAGGATGGCGGATTGTTCGGTACTGTCCAAGTGCAAAAATCAGATCAGGAATAATTGAACAAACAGCTTGGTTTTACCTAGCATGCAATCAATTAGGTTTCGAGAATATTGAGGTAGAGTTTCGCTTTCCTGATTCAGCATATTGTCTGCCATCTGATGGTTTTTCTGAAAACCGAAACCAGTCATTTCCATTTGATTCAAAAGCTGGCACACGAATGGTTCGCACTAGAGCGGCATCGTTGAAGAATTCAGAGCCGGTATTGCGAAAAGCCCGTGTTCTTTCGGAAAAGGATTGGCGTCAGGATGTTTCTGTGTATGATGTTCGCTGTCTTTTGCGGGGAAAAGCTCAAGGCAATCGTCTAATAGAGCAGGGCATAAACGATATTCGTCATATTTCTGCAAAATCTCAACTTTCAGCGCGGCAACGTAATCAGGTAACAGCCTTGGAACAGGGAAAATTGGTATCAGATCGAGAGTCCTTGCAGGATTGGGTGAATCTTGCAAAAGATAAGGCCTGTTTTCTCGATTTTGAATCCATCCAATCGCCCCTGCCACGTTTTGCCGGTACACATTCTTGGCAATATGTACCAGTGATGTATTCGTTTACTGATACCTGTGGGCATACCGATTGGGAGCTACATTGCCCAGAAAGTCATAATTTATCAGTATTTGCCCGGGGACTTGCTAATCGACTTCGTGATATTGAAACAATTTTTGTTTACGGCGACGTGATGGAAAAACGTTGTTTAGCTCTTCTATCAATTCTTGCTAGTAAAGCCGGGGATCAAAGTACAGCGGATATTTTGCAGAAAGCAGTTGATCGTACATTGGATATACATACACCCTTTGAGCAGGGCTGGGTGTATTATCCTGAGCAAAAAGGAAAGACATCATTAAAAACAATCGCCGCCTTGATTGCAAAAGATTATCGTGGCGTAGCTGTTGCAGACGGCAGAGATGCGAGTTTACAGTATTATTGGGTTTTAAACGGTTTCCCCGATGGTACCTATCCAACAAAACATCAGCAAAAATCAACATTAAAAAATATCGAACAGTATTCACGCGCTGATACCGCAAATTTATATGAAATATGGAATGTACTTGCCCGACTATGATGATCATGATACATTTCTTAGCTCTATGAAGGAACTGACTAGCACGCAAAGACGCTACTTATCGCGCATGGCTCATGATGTGTCTCCCCAAGTAATGATTGGGAAAATGGGATTTACCGATGCTATCCTGGAGGCCGTGGATGGCGCGCTTGAACGAGATGAGTTGGTGAAGGTCCGTTTTATCGGCTTTAAGGCTGATCGGTTTGCGATTTCTGAACAGCTTGCACAGCGTCTGCTTGCCAGCTTGATTCGGATAATAGGCAATGTTGCAATTCTATACCGACAAAATAATGAACTGGAGAAACGTCGACTTAGGCTTCCTGCTTAGTGTAGGTAGCCTTTTTTGAACAATTTTTTATATAGGGGTTTCAATTTCTCCGGTCATACTGTTTTCTTCAATACAATCATTTCGAAGCATATCTGCAGTAGTTTTTAGTGAAAATAATACCATGTCGGTCTTTTCGTCTGATAAATGCTGAAATTCCTCAATGAATTTTATAGGGAAAACGGTTGGATTTTGAGACAGAATAGTTTGGGCTGCTTCTGTAATGCTGACATGAACCCGGCGTTTATCAATATGGCTGCGTGTTCGGATAACCAGGCCCCTGGATTCTAGACGGTCAAGAATTGTTGTTACTGTAGCCTGGCTGAGTGAAATGGCTTTTGCTAAGCTCCCAATAGTAGAATAGTCTTGGGTATAGATGGTTTTAAGGACAATCAATTGCGGTCCGGTCAGGCCAAAGCGCTTACTTAAAAATTTTGAATGAATTGAAAGTGACTGAATGATGCTACGCAAATATTGGTATATCTCATTGCTTGTTTCCGTAATATCCTGCATGAAAAAAGATTTTAGTGAATATTCTTTTGCTGAGCAAGTAATTGTCTAAGAAAAATGCTTTTTTACTCTCTGCGTACTTCCTTGACGTGCAGTCTAAATTTTATTACTGTATTATTTAGTATAGTAAATAAAAAGGGGATTCATGACTAACGAGAATAAACCCGCTGATGAGCGGAAGGTAAAAATACGTATTGATGGTGTGTACAAAATTTTTGGAAAACAGCCAGAGCGGGCAAAGAAGCTTGTGCATGAGGGTTTATCAAAAAGCGAGATTCTTGAAAAAACCGGTTGTGCCGTTGGTGTTGCTAATGCAAGTTTTGACGTGTACGAAGGTGAAACTCTTGTAGTAATGGGTTTGTCTGGATCAGGAAAATCTACCTTGATTAGAACTGTAAATCGTTTAATAAATCCTACTTTTGGAAAAATTTATATCGACGGACAAGATATTACTGCTATGAGTGTGGATGAGTTGATTGATATTCGCCGGAAAAAATTCGGTATGGTTTTTCAGAGTTTTGCTCTTTTCCCCCATCGTACAGTTCTTGAAAATACCATGTATGGATTAGAAGTTCAGGGAATCGATTATGAAATTCGTCGGGAAAAAGCGATTACAGCTTTAGCACAGGTTGGTTTGGCCGGCTGGGAAGATTACTATCCCTCAAATTTGTCAGGCGGTATGAAACAGCGAGTAGGTCTCGCCCGGGCGCTGGCAATAGAGCCTGATGTTTTGCTGATGGATGAGGCTTTTAGTGCTTTGGACCCCCTTATCCGCAGCGATATGCAAGATGAATTGCTTTCGCTTGAAAGCCAGGTACAGAAAACTATTTTGTTTATCACGCATGATCTTGATGAGGCCCTAAAAATGGGAGATCGAATCGTCCTGATGAAAGATGGAAAGGTTGTCCAGGTAGGAACTCCCGAGGAGATTCTTACCCAGCCAGCATCAGAATATGTAGAAAAATTTGTTGAGAACGTTGATGTAACGAAGGTCTTAACAGCCCGTGATGTAATGCGGCGGCATACCCCGGTTGCTTTTGTAAAAGATGGGCCGAAGGTTGCGATGCATAAAATGCGGGAGAATGGTATTTCTGGTATCTTTGTTACAAAGCAGAATAAAGAACTTGTTGGTCATGTTACGGTAGAGCGTGCAGCCGAGGCGGCAAAAAAAGAAGAAAAGTGGTTAGACCATATTACCGATGCACAAGAATGTTCAACTGTTTTGTTGGATACTCCTGTGAAAGAAATCTTCCCCTTAGTATCATCTAGTTCAAATCCGATTGCTGTGGTGGATGAAAAGGGTATCTTGCGCGGTATTATTGTACGTGGATCGGTGTTATCAGCTTTGGCAGAAGGTGATTCAAACGATGCGGAAAATGAAGGGGATGTAAAATAATGGGAGCAATTCAAAGCGTTTTTTCAACACTTATAAGCTGGATTACTGATGGAATTCCCTTATCTAACTGGGTGGATATTGCTTTAGATTTTTTGATCGATAAAATTTCTTGGCTTACAAGAGCACTTTCTGGTGGCGTAGAAGCTGGAATTGATGGTCTTGTATCGGTGTTTCTTTTTCCGCATTGGATTGTTGTAGTGCTGATCATTACCGGTCTAGCAGTATTCGTTTCATGGAAAGATATTCAAAAAAAGCTGCATGAAGGTGGAAGCACGAAACGATCATTTGGTTCTAGCCTAAAAATTGTGTTGAAAGGCAATGGTCTGGCATTATTTACCTTTTTTGGCTTGTTGCTCATTATCAATTTAGGGCTTTGGGAACAAACAATGCAAACCTTGGCCCTCGTACTTGTGTCAACAATTATCGCAGTCTTTTTGGGGGTTCCAATTGGAATTCTGGCGGCATTGAACAGTAGATTTTATCAGTTTGTAAAACCATTATTGGACTTTATGCAAACGATGCCGGCCTTCGTGTACCTTATTCCAGCTATTCCGTTTTTCGGATTAGGGCCAGTTTCCGCAGCTTTTGCCACTGTTGTATTTTCCATTCCCCCAGCAATCCGCTTGACTGCACTCGGTATCATTCAAATTGATGCAGAAATGATTGAAGCTGCTGATTCTTTTGGCTCAACCACCATGCAGAAGCTCATGAAAGTGCAGATACCGCTGGCGTTACCAACAATAATGGCAGGAATTAATCAGACCATTATGTTGGCCCTGTCTATGGTAGTTATTGCAGCAATGATTGGTGCCGGTGGCCTTGGTTCTGAAGTTTGGCGTGCCATTCAGCGGCTTCGCTCTGGCGAAGGTTTGGTAGCCGGGCTTGCCGTTGTAATATTGGCAATAATTTTGGATAGAATTACACAGAAGATTAGTAATTCTGATGTAGTTTCAAAATAATTTTTATAGGAGAAAAGTATGAAGAATGTATTCACGAAAGGGACAGTCCTCGCATTTGCAGTAGTTTTGATTGTGTCCACTATGGGTTTTACATCCTGTTCCAGTCAGGAAGAAAGCAAAGATGTAACCCTTTTGTATGTTGAATGGGTTGGCGAAGTTGCTTCTACATATGTAGCCGCAGTTGTATTGGAAGAAATGGGCTATAACGTAAAGACCATTTCTGTTAGTGCTGCTGCTATGTGGGAAGGTTTGGCAAACGGCGATGGTGATGCAATTACGTCTGCATGGTTGCCTGCTACACACGCAGCCTACCTTGAGCAGACTCAGGATAGGGTTGAAGAAGTCGGAGTCGTAATGACTGGAGCAAAAATTGGTTTGATGGTTCCAGTGTATGTTGAAGCAGAAACTGTTGCTGATATTGAAACTTACTCAGAAGAATTTGATAATCGCATTATTGGTATTGACCCTGGTGCTGGTTTGATGGCTGCAACTGAAAGAGCAATTGAAGTCTATGGTTTGGATAGCATTACCTTAGTTGAAGGTAGTGATGCAACAATGGTTGCAGCATTAGAAGATGCCTACCGGAACGAAGAATGGATTGTTGTTACCGGCTGGACACCTCATGTAATGGAAGCGCGTTTTGATCTAAAATATCTGCAAGATCCAGAAGGTGTTTTTGGTGGCGAAGAATATGTTGGATCTGTTGTTCGTAAAGATCTGCAGGAAGATATGCCTGAAGTATATGAGTTTTTCACCAAGTTTAATTGGGAAGTAAGTGATTTTGCTCCTTTGATGCTTTGGAATGACGAGCAGGGAGCCGATCCCTATGAAAATGCAAAACGCTGGGTTGCGGAAAACCGCGAACTGGTTGAAAGCTGGATGTAATCATCTCATCTTTCAAAATTGGAAGCGTGCCGGAAACGGCGCGCTTTTTTTATTGCATAGCTGGCTATGTTTCGTGCACAATATAGTATGTTTGATTTGCATCTTCGTATGAAACCAGTTTGGAACGATCAGCTGCATATCGCTATTCCGGCGCAGTTTCGCTGGTTGTTTTTTGCTTTGGCAGTATTGACTGCCTGGGTTGCATTTGAAACTAGGATTTGGAGCCCAGTCGGCATTGGCGTTCTAGTGCTGGCAATTTGTATACTGTTATATGATGAGCGATGGATTTTTGATCGAGTATCAGGAGAGGTTCATCATAGAATAGGATTGCTTTTTTTTGCGCGCCATATTGTCTTTTCCATGCGTGATATAGATCATTTTGAGTTTAGAGTTATGGAAACAAAAGGAAAAAAACTCGTTCAACTATTGATGTGGACTTTTGCGAAAGATGCCTTTTTAATTGAATCTCAGGCAATGAGTGGTGCAAACATGTTGGCAGAAGAGGCGCAATTTTTAGCAGATTTTTGCGGAAAGACTGTAGACGGCCTGTGATAATCAGTGGAAATAGTAGTGCGATTCTGGGGGCCAGACTGGATTGTCTGGTAGAGCAGTATGTATTTCGTCTGATTCAAAGCTTAAAAACAATTGTTGTAAGATTCCATCTAGCAACATTAGCGCTTTCTCGGTACACCGAACAAATCTGAAAGAATTTTTGGTATACAGTTCAAAGTTTTCCTGTTGCTTTTGTATTGCATTTGATATGAGCTGTGAACCAATCGAGCCAAACACAGATTGAATTGCTTCTAGATGTACACCGCTTTTTGTGCGAAAGCCCGTAATACAGTAGTCTTTTAGCAAATCCATGCTTGTGATTTTTTCAATTTTGGTATTGGCCCAATCTTCAAAGAAGGGGGCCGAATACATACGGCTTGGTATGCGCTTGTTACCAAAAAGTATTGGTAGGGTGCCGACTGCGCCGGGACCAATTCCAATATAGGGGTGCATTTGCCAGTAATAATTGTTGTGTTTGGCGTAGCGCTGGTCCTGACAATAATTGGAAATCTCATAGTGTTCGTATCCTAGCCTTTTCAGATTTGAGTGCATGTGTCCCCATAGCGAATCTTGATCCGGTAGTTGAATTGTACCATCCATGACTAGGGGAAACATTTTGCTGCCTTCTTCAAGACTTAAACTGTAGAGGCTGATATGCCCGGGTCGGAGTTCACGAATACAGGAAATATCATTGTCTAGATGTTTTTTTGTTTGCCTTGGAATTCCGCTAATAAAATCAAGACTGATATTTTCCATATTCCAATTTTTTGCTGTGATTTCCAGGGAAGATATTAGTGTTTGTCCGCTACTTCGACGGTTGAGGCTGTGAAGTAAATCGTTATCACTTGTTTGCACTCCAATGCTTAGACGATTTACACCTGCATTTTTTATTACTCGCAAAAAATCAGTTGAAATATCTTCGGGATTAGCTTCGATAGTCCATTCAATTGAATTGTTCGTGATTTTTTCTTGAGATATTTGAAGAGAATCAAGTAATTGAGGTAAAAATTGTTGGAGTTGATGTAGCGGAATAGAGCTAGGTGTACCCCCGCCAATGTAGATCGAGCGGATTTTCGCCTGGGGGATTTGTTGGCGGTAATAGCTTGCTTCTTCGATAATGCGTTTAAGCAAAGGAGGAAAATCGTGTTCAGGATCTGTAGTTTTTGTCCGGAAAAAATCGCAGTAGCTGCAAATACTGCGACAATATGGAATGTGAACGTAGACAGAAACTGTTTCGATTGGGGCAAGAGAAATAGCTTTTTCATTCATGCACTTTTTTAATTGCATAAATTCCCGTGAGGAGTCGTTAGCTGTGTTCAAGTCGCAACGTATGTGTTGGTTGATCACAAATTTCCGCTGGACCATAATATTGAATTGCTCCGGGGAAAATAAAGCTTGTGTGTATAGCCCAGTCTGAACGCTTCTTTGCAAATTCCTTGAAGGGTTTTCCTTCCAGATCGACAAGAGCTTTTTGGATGACCGGGACGTCTTTACCGTGACGTCGTTCAATATGCATCATGCTATGTAGCGGGACTCCACCTGCGACCCATGCGTCTGCAGGTTTGTGTACATTTTGAATTGCGCTTATATATCCGGTAAACCCTTGAGAAATAAGTAAGCAGGCGGTATAACCGAGGCTATAACAATAGTCGGCATCGAAATTGCTTGGAAAAGCGCAGCGACCTTCGTAACCAAAGAAATGGTGCTGAGCAGAGAATGTCCCCTTATATGTCCCTTCTTTTTTCATTTCTGACAAACGTGATTCTACCATGCTAATAAGTAGGCGTTCTGTTTCAATACGGGAAACCTGAACATTTCCATGGGGATCCCTGTCCATCAGTAATTGTTCTTGTATTCGTTGCGGAAGTTCCGCAAATACTTCTGCAGAATGTTCGCTGAGTTTTTTTATTAGAAGGGTAGTTTGGGTAGAAAAATCCTGTCCCGCTGATTGGGTAAAATCCGAGTCTGACAATAGATCGTTCAACTCGCCAATAAGGATATTCATTTCGGGGATAAATTCTATCAGTCCCTCTGGAACAATAATGACACCGAAATTCTCTTTCTGTTCCGCTCGTTTTGCGATTACCTCACAAATGTCTTTGACTATGTCAGCTAGGGATTGCTGGGTGTGCTTAACTTCTTCAGAAATAAGGCAGATGTTGGGTTGTGTTTGTAAGGCACATTCGAGGGCGATGTGGCTGGCAGAGCGGCCCATGACCTTGATGAAGTGCCAGTATTTTTTTGCACTATTTGCATCCCGGGCAATATTGCCAATGAGCTCTGAATATGTTTTTACTGCGGTATCAAAGCCAAATGAAGTCTCGATGAAATCATTTTTTAAATCACCATCTATTGTTTTAGGAACACCGATTACTTGAACTGTACTATTGTTTTGTAAAAAGTATTCTGCTAGTAAGGCAGCATTTGTGTTTGAATCATCACCGCCAATAATAACCAGAGCATTCAGTGAATTTTTTGTAGCATTATCCAGGGCTGTTTTGAATTGCTCGGGGGTGCTGATTTTTGTTCGGCCGGAGCCGATCATGTCGAAGCCTCCGGTATTTCGGTAGGAATCCATCATCTTGCTATCAATTTTTACAAAAGTATTTGTAAGCAGGCCAGAGGGACCACCGGAAAAACCCAGCAGTTCTGAATCAGGATTAATTTTTTGTATACCGTCAAAAATACCAGCAATAACGTTATGACCACCTGGCGCTTGTCCGCCGGATAGAATGACACCGACTTTTAAGGCTTTTTTGGTTTTGCCCTGCTGTTTTTTTTCGTTAGCCATTATGCCAAAACGTACTGGATGCTTACCATCAGCATGTGGAAAGATTGCTTTTATTGCATCCGGTATTGCCGTACTGCTTTCTTGGGCGAATTCGACTGCCTCAATGGTATCCGGGGCTTGGCGAAGGGTAGTAGGAAGTTTTGGCTGATAGAGATATCTTTGCTTTTGTAAGGGGGACAGGTTTGTACTTTTCATGTGTGTATACTAGACCCAAGCATTGTTATCTTCAAGCCCGAAATGAGCTCTCTTTTTTGATTGACCTCCGCAGTTCGCCTGGGTATGCTTGTTTTCGTAAATGGGAATGCACATAGCAATTCACACAGTTTTTTTAGATGCTGACTCTCTTTCGTCGAAAATCCGTGAAATGGTGTTTCGACGGGCAATTTCGTCCGGATTTTTTGTTTGCTTGGTCGCTGATCGGCCTCTCCCATACCCGCGTCACGAATTCGTTTCCTTTGTTCAAGTAGAAAGTGGCGAGGATGCTGCTGATTCATATATTCTTTCTGTGGTTGGGGACATGGATTTGGTTATTACCCGCGATATACCGTTTGCTGCGAAGCTTGCAGAACGGGGGATTCGGGTCATTAATGACAGGGGGACAGTCTTCGATCTGGAAACCGTGAGGGAGCGATTATCGGTGCGGGATTTCTCCTTTGCATTGCGGCAAAGTGGAATCGATCCTGGAAAAAAAGATAGCTTTGGCCGCAAAGAATTGCACGCCTTTGCAGCAGCCTTTGATAAAATGCTTACCACACCTTTCTCTGCATAGCTTTATTTAGCAAGAGATCCTGAATAATCTTAGTAGCGGGTGATCTGATATCCTCGTCTTTCAAGCATTGTTATTAAGCTATCCGGACCAATTAGATGGCCTGCTCCAACAACGACGAAGGCATCTTGTCCATTTTCAAGGTATTCAGACAGTATTTCTGTCCAGGTAATATTTCGTTGCAAAAAAAATTGATCGTAATAGATTTGTAGTTCAGGATTTTCCCCAAATGCTGGTAGAATGGTTTTTTCCAGACCAGTGATATCCCCGCTTTGCCACATTTCAACGAGATGAATCAAATAATCATTGATATTTTGATAATCATCAATACTGGTCATCAGTTGGGCAGCCTGGGTTCTTGTAGGAATTCGATTAAATAATTCAAGCTGTTGCCGGACAGTTTCAAGAGTATCAATAGGAAGATTTTTTTGGCGTGCTCGGAGGGCAAAATGGATATCTATACCATGTTCAATATTGATGCCGGCTTCCTGGGCGGCACTTGTAATAACAGCTGCTTCTAAAACCCATGGCTGCCAGTTTTCAACCATTCCCAGCGGAATTGCAATCTCTGATAAGGCAGTCTGTAGTCTCGTTAATTCATCGGGATTTAAGTCATCCTGAATACGTTTTCCTACTGGATATTCCATAAACCGTCGGCTGTCAAATAAGTCCATTGGATCACGTTCTAGAGGGTTAATTTCCAGTAACAATCTTGGAGACTGATCAAATAATGAGTAAATAGTATCAGGTAGGGGGTAGATGCTGGATGGAGCAATATGTATGGATCCTAAAATGTGTAGTTGAGTATCTTCATTACTAACTGTCCATAAAAACAGTGTGCCGCTTTCTAGTTGGTCGGCTGTACTGAGAGCTTTGTTGCTCGCACAAGTAGTCAAAAGAATCGAGGTGATGCAAAGTAGCAATACATACCGCGCAATTGTTGAAACAGTTCTTTTTTTGAGAGGAAGATTAAAAATCAACATGCTTTACCGTCCTGGGGAAGGGGATTACGTCGCGGATGTTTTGCATTCCACTTACATATTGAACCAGGCGTTCGAATCCAAGGCCAAAGCCTGAGTGGGGTACGCTTCCAAAACGGCGTAAATCAAGATACCACCAATATTTTTCAGGATCCAAGCCGCATTGAATCATTCTCTTTTGAAGTTTTTCAGAATCATCTTCACGTTGACTACCGCCGATTATCTCGCCTAAGCGAGGAACAAGCACGTCCATAGCTCGAACTGTGGTCCCATCATCATTTTGTTTCATATAAAACGCCTTCGATTCAATGGGATAATCGTAAACGATAACTGGTGAATGAAAAATTTCTTCAGTTAAAAATTTTTCGTGTTCAGTTTGTAATGCCTTGCCCCATACCGGGGCAAAGGTAAAGTCTTTTTTTGCTTCTTGTAGATTCTTTATAGCCTCGGTATATGTGATGCGGACAAATGGACTTTCAGCAACCTGGCGAAGTGATGCAATGATGCCTTTTTCGATTCGTGAATCAAAAAATTGCATATCCTCTTGGCTTTCCTGCAACAGACCCTTTATTACCGTTCGAATGAAATCTTCTGCTAAATCCATGTTTGCATTGTTATCAAGAAAAGCTGCTTCTGGTTCAATCATCCAAAACTCGGCAAGATGACGAACAGTATTTGAGTTTTCTGCGCGAAAGGTCGGCCCGAATGTGTAGGCACGTTCCATGCTACATGCGTAGACCTCTCCTTCTAGTTGACCGGTTACTGCAAGATATGCCGGCTTTCCGAAAAAATCATAATCATAGTTGATATCACAGCTGTTACGTTTTGCCAGAGCTTCTAGATCCAGTGTGGTTACCCGGAACATTTCTCCCGCACCTTCAGCATCAATACCCGTAATTATTGGCGTATGGATCCATAGAAATCCACGATCTTGAAAAAAGGTATGAATGAGCCTGCTGAGTGTGTTTCTCGTCCTGGCAATGGCCCCAAAAGTATTGGTCCGAGGGCGCAGGTGGGCTATTTCGCGCAGATATTCAAAGCTGTGACGTTTTTTTTGTAAAGGATAATCTTGGGGACAGTCCCCGATTATTTTGAATTGGGTAGCATGCATTTCGACAGATTGATTTGATCCGGGCGATTCTTGTAGACTGCCTGTAGCAGAAATTGATGCACCCGTTGCTAGTTGGTGAAGTAAATCAGGTTGAGAAAGAATGTTCTTGTCGATAATGATTTGTAGATTTTGTAAACAGGAGCCATCATTCAGTTCGATGAACACGATATCCTTGGTTTCGCGGAAAGTGCGAATCCAGCCCCGAGCTGTAAAAATTGATTGGCCAGGCTGAGTTGTTAGAAGTTGTTGTATTCGCTGTGTTTCCATGATGTATGATAATCATAAGCTGTCGACGGCGTCAAACCCCGCGTTGATAATCTTTTAAGGGAGGAAAAATGTATAAAGGTT
>CAYNNU010000016.1:0-18609 GCA_964398645.1 uncultured Spirochaeta sp. | reverse complement strand
CACCAGGGAGGCACCCTAGGCGTGGGTATTGCATATTCAGAAAATAGCAGCAGAATGGCGGTAGGGCTTGGATGGGCTTTATTGGTTCATCTTGTTGTCTTTGTGTTAATGCATTTTTTTGCTCATTTTCAGCCGGCGGTGCCTGATTATGCCGGGATTGTATATATTGAGCTTTCCGACTTTGACGATGATACAGTTGATGCCTTTCCGGCAGAGGATTCTCTGCCAGGCGCCGATGCCTCGGCGGCTTCTGCGTCGAATCAACAAACCCAATCGCCAGGTGCTAGCTCTCTCTCAAATATCAGTTCAGCGAATACACCCGCCGCGGCAACAGAACCGGATTATCGCTTTCAGCAAGTGGTGCCGGATGCTTCCTTAGCCAGTGATGGAAATCCGCTTGCCACATCAGGGGGACAGGCGTTACCGGGAAGGACAGGCCCGCTGGATGGGCCAACAGATGCAGAAATTGCATTGCGGCGGGAAAACCTGGTAGCCTTGCAGGAGTGGCTGGACGCACAACCGGATTTATCAACAAACCCTGCTAGCCAAAATGCAGATTCCTCGCAATCTGTTCCCGGACAAACAGACAATGCCAATAATGCGCTGTCAGCAGATCGTCTTGCTGAAATTGATCGGGTTCTTGATCAATTTGCCGCTCCTGGCCAGCAAATTCAGGCTGTGAACGTTCCTTCTTCTCCCGGCGATAGCCGGCAGGCTGAAACTTTGGGTGCTGTGCCGCGCTTATCGGCCGATCGTGTTCGAATCAGCGGCAATGATCCCCGTTTGGACCAGACTGTATTGTCAGCATCCGATCCCCCTGTGCTCACAGCCATGGTATCTTTTATTGTTGATGCAACAGGAAAGGTAATCGACTTGCAATTACAGAAGTCTTCGGGTAATAATGAGATAGATGCGCGTATCCGGGCTGCGGTACAGACGTGGAGGTTTACTCCTGTTTCTGGTGCAGGAAATGCACGCGGCGAGATAACGTATTCAATTCGCAGGGTACAGTAGGGGTGTATGAATATACAGGCAGTTGTTTTTGATGTTGATGGTACACTCTATTCCAATGCTGCGATGTACAGACGCAGCATGTGGTTCGGATTACGGAACCTGCGTTTTATTCTGGGAATGTCTAAAATTCGTAAGCAGATACGGGAAATGGATTATATAGAGGATTTTTTTACAGTTCAGGCTGATTTGCTGGCAAATCGCCTGGGCATGTCTCGTGAAAAAGCCCGTACATACATTTCTGAACGGGTGTGCAGCTGGGAGGATGAGCTAAAAGGTATTCCTCTTATGCCGGGATTGCACGATTTTTTAGATCACCTTACTGCAGCCGGCATCCGTACAGGTTTGTTATCAGATTTTCCGGTTCAGCGAAAATTGAAGATTATTGGAATGGATCGTGACTGGGATTGTATTTTGTCATCCGAGGATGTTGGCTATCTCAAACCCCGTATCGAATCATTTACTGAAGTTTGTAAGCGCTTGAATTTGCCGCCGGATCACATATTGTATGTTGGGAATTCGTATTCCTATGATGTAATTGGGGCAAAGAATACCGGAATGTTAGCTGCTCATGTGGCTGCAAAACCCGTTTCGGGAACGAAAGCAGATGTCACTATAGCCGATTATTATCAGCTTGATACATGGCTGTTTGATAGGGATGACTAAATAGTCGTATATCGGCATGTAAGCCTAGGGAGGGGACTGCATGTTTACAATTGGGAACGCAATCGTACTGGGGCTCGTTGTTATCATACTGGCAATATACCGTCAGCTTGATGTAAACAATCGAAGTTTGGAAAAGGTCCGAAGGTACTCGGAAAAAGCTCAGCAGGATCTCGATAAAATCGTGTTGCAAAAAGCAACCGAGCTACGGGATATGACAGTCGAGGTTGATGTCAACAAACAGGCTGCGAAAGAAGTACTAAAGCGGCTTGCCTTGGCTCAGGATGAACTTGTTGATAAAAGTCAGTTATTCGAGGGGTATAGCCAGCGGATACAGGAATATGATGCGGCATTGCGGGAATTGCTGGAAATGACATCCCGTGCCGAAAAAAATATTGGCCGTGTCCGGGATGAAAGCGAATATATCGACAAAGTTGGTAAACGCATAAAAACCGCTGCCGGGCAGCTTGAGTACCTGGAAAAGCGAATTCCGCAGTTGGCTGAGGATTTTAGCACACAGAATCAACAGCAGCTTGATGCTGAGCGTGCCAAAATGATTGCGGCAACTGGGCAGCAGTTGGAAACCTTTTCTGCTGAAACCAATGCCTTGCAAGAAAGAATTGACGGTTTTTCTTCTTTCATGAAAGAAATGGAAAATCGAGGTGAGCATTTGAGCCAAGAAGTTGAGGCTTCGATTCGGGATGTCTATGAAGAGCTCATGCATGCATCCGAGCAGAATGCAGACTCAGCATTAAAGGAATTTCGCACTCAGATAGATCAGAAACTTCAGGATTCACAAAGTGTTGTTTCTTCGATAGAAGATCATGCCGATGCGGTTGTGAGAAATGCAGCCGATCGGGTAACTGAATTGAAAAATTCTGCAGCAAGCAAAACCGAAGAATTATTTGCTGCATTTCAGGCACAGGAAGTCGAGTATAATCAGAAACTTGCTGACATTGCTGAACGCGGTGAGCGAATGGAAACACAGGCTTTTCAGCAGTTGCAGCAACGTTTGCAGGGTGATGTTGAGCGGATCCGCTCTGCTCAGGAGAGCATGCTGCAAGAGGCAATTCAGAAGATTGCAGAAAATCGGCAGACCATACAGACGGAAATGCAGGATGTGCAGGAGCATTTTACTCATCAGCAGGATCAACTTTCGCGTACTAGTGAGGAGTTTATTCATGGGCTTGAGTCTCGTTATGAACGGGCTAGTGCTGGTATTGATGAACGGATTCAGCAGCTTATTGAAGCCCTCGGCAATGCGGAGGCACAGTCAAGCGATTATACTAAGAGTATTCATGATCGCTTAAGTAGTATTCAGCAGCAAGGGACACAGCAGATTGCAGAAACCTTGGAGCAGTTACAAAACGAATTATATACCAGTAGTTCTGTATTACGTGAAGAGATACACAGCAGTGAAGAAAATGCTCGGCGTTCAGTGGATTCTCTACTTACCCGGGTTAATCAGGATGTGGAAGCACAAACTGAAAGCCTCCGGTCTGGAATTGAACAACGTATGCAGCAATTGCAACAGAACAGTTTTGATCAACACGAGAGAATTGAGTCAATGTTTACCGGCTTGAAATCAGAAGTAGAGCAGTGGATTAACTCTACCCGGGAATACATCGGTGCTTTGAATAGTCAGGAAACTCAGTTGAAAGAACGCATCGCTGATGTTGAAACGCATATTGAAGCGGTGGATTCTACGGTGCAGGATCGGCTTTCATCTGTGTCGCAGAAACTTGCTGACAATCAGGCACAGTTGGACAGTAGATTGGATAAATATGTGGGTGATTTTACTCAGCGAATTGGTGTTTTTGAAGCAGAAGCGCAAGAAACATTGCAGAAAGCCCAAAGTGATATTTCCAAGCATTTGGGCAATCTTGATTCTAGGGTTTTGAATGATGTTGAGCGCCTGGAAAGTGCATTACAACAGCGAATTGAGGAATTGGCTACAACTGCAGAAAAACACAGCACAGAAATTCACACTGGAATACAAAAGCGTCTTTCTAATCTTGAGAAAGAGGCAGGTATATTACACGAGCAAATGCGAACAGATGTTGAACGGCGCACGACAGAATTGGCTGAGCAAGTTGCGGCTGTTTATTCTGAAGTGCAAAATGGCATTGAACAACAGCGAATCGATTCGGTTGGCAGAATACGGGAAGTTTCAACTGAGATGGAGCAGCGCTTGTTGAAGGATTTGGATGCCAGAATCGGAGAAACCAAGAATGCAGTTTCTGTTCAACTGCAGCAAATTCACGTTGCGGCAGCTGATATTGATCAATTAGAAGTGCAATTGCGCAAAGATGTGCAGAGAGCGGCAGAAAGTGTTCAGCAAGAATTGCACGTTTTACGCGAAGGGATATTGGAACAGCGGCAAAATGATATACAAGCTGCTGGCGCAGATATGGAAGCGGTGCGCAAACAGATGAATGAGCTTGAGTCAGGACTTGATGCACTAAAAGAACGAGCATATGAGAATGTTCATGCCAAGCTGAAGGTTTTTGAAGATGATTTCTTTAGTGATTTACGTTCTCGTTCAGAGGCAATGGAAAATCATTTACTGAAGTGGCAACAGGGTGTGCAAAAGGCTCTTGAGGCTCGGAAAAACGAGCAGGATGCCCAGCGTGCGCGTATTGAACAACAATATAGTGAGCAGTTGCAGCAGCAAATTGATGGGCTACAGCAAGCGCATATTCAGCAGTATGAAAAGTTGCAAACGCAAGCGTCGCTGTTTGAAAATGAAATTGCGCAAAAGTATGGCAGTGTTGAGCAAGGCCTGCAGGATTTGGAAGGCAGGGTACATGCTGACCTGGAAGCAGCGCATGGCCGTTCAATGGAGTTGGTTGAGCAGGAATTGCGAAAATACGATGAATCTCTTAGTAGTCAACTGCGTGAATTGGAAAAAGAGATACATGGAGAATACCGCACATTACTGGATAGTTCGCAAACTGCAAGGGCCGATGCGCAGGGGGTAATTGAAGCAACCCGCTCGGATGTAACCCGCTGGCAGACTGAGGTGCTTGAAAAACTAAAGGGTGCAGAAAACGGCTTTGATTCAGATATTGCAGATTTCAAAATGGAGGTTAGCAATACCATTGCAGTTGTAAAGGATGATTTTGCTCGCCAGCGTGATGAATTGATTACACGCACAGAGCAGGAACGTCAAAGTTTACAGCAGCAGATCCAGCAGTTGTCAGCACAGGCGACTGCCCTTGAGCAAAACTTGAATTCAGAGGTTCAAACTGCTATTGATGCAGTTACTATTCGTAGTGAACAGCTGCAAAGTACATTTTCGACTGGCATGAAAAAGCACGAACAGGGTATTGAGTTGCGCTTGCGTGAATTCCGCGGTTTGGTTCAGGAAACCCGTGAGCAGTTTAGCGCTCTTGAAGAAAAATTAATGGGCAAATTAGAAGAGCGGGCAAATTTGTTGAGTCTGAATGTTTCGGATATCGAAAAACGGCAGAAATCGTTTATTGATCAAACGAAAATATTTGAGCGTGCGGATACCCTAAAGGCTGCTTTACAGGAAGCAATCGAAGAATTAAAAACAGATCTTCAGCGAGTGGATAATCAGCGCAAAGAAATGCGGGAGATACAGAATCAATTCCAGCGCTTACGAAAACTTGGTGATGATGCTCTGGAAAAAATGGGGCGCTTTACCCAGGAAAAACGTCGTATTGATCAGTTGGAACAGGATTATCAGGAGTTGATGCGGCTGACGCAGGCAGTGGATTCACAGATTAAGTCGATGACAGATTCTCATGATGCTATGCAGGCAATGCAGTTAGAATTGCGACGTATTGAGGAAATGCAGGCCGCAGTGGAAGAAAAACATGAGCGGGTACAGGCAAAACAGGAAGTCCTTGCAAGTACTGCTAAAGGAATCGACGAAACATTTCAGCGCCTGCAGGATGTTGAGGTGTATACGGTGAACCTAGAAAAGCAGATTCAGGCGGTGCCGCCAAAGCTTGATGGCGTATTGGAAATGCTTGAGGAAATACAGAAAGACCGTGGTACTGTTGAACAAACGGTTTCTCAATTGGGCAGCTTGAATACCTTGCTTACTGATGTTGAGCAGCGAATGACGCAGATGCAGAAAGCACGTGAGTGGTTGGCACGAACCGAAACTCGTTTTGAAGAATTGAATCGGGATGCAAATACGCAGCTTGCTGCAATGCGGGGAGTATTGCAGGATAAAAATGATGGATCTGGACGGAAGAAAAATGATACACCTTCAGTCGATGCCCGAGATATGGTAGTGAAATTATCTCGTCAGGGCTGGAAGGTTGAGGAAATTGCGAAAGCAACAAAGCTGAGTCCGGGTGAAGTTGAATTAATCCTGGAAATATCTCATAAATAGATATTTAGAAGCGATATATTACAGACTCACTTGACGATTGGTGTAGGAAATCAGTATCTTACACCAAAATACATGAAATATTTGCGACTTTGAGGAATACAATGGACACACAGCAAGAAGATCTTGAAGCGAAGGTAGCGGATGACGCCGTTGCCGGGGAGAGTACTGCAGCAAATCCTGCTGAGGGACAAGTTGAAGAGGGTGAGCCTGATTTTTCTCCCGAAGCACGAATCGCAGAACTTGAAGAAGAAAATAGCGAATTAAAGGATAAATATCTCCGTAAACATGCTGAGTTTGAAAACTTTCGTAAGCGAATGATGCGGGAAAAGGAAGATTTCGCTAAATATGCAAATCAACAATTGCTATCTGATTTGGTAACTGTTGTCGATGATTTTGAGCGGGCAATAAATTCCTCCCGGGATTCGGAAAACTTCCAGTCTTTCTATGATGGAATTGTAATGATAGAAAAACAGCTAGTGAGTATGCTGGAAAATAAGTATGGAATAAACCGTTTTGAAGGTGTTGGTGATGAGTTTGATCCTCAGCGGCATGAAGCGGTTGCATCAGCACCTGCTGCAGAAGGACAGGATGTTTCGCGGGTTGAAGAGGTGTATCAAAAAGGATATATGCTGCATGATCGTGTGCTGCGTTCGGCAAAAGTGAAAGTTTCCATGCCGGGTGCATAGCAATAGGTAGATAGAAAAGAAATAAGGAGAATAGAATGGGTAAGATAATTGGTATTGATTTAGGAACAACAAACTCTTGTGTTGCAGTGATGGAGGGCGATCAATCTGTCGTCATTCCGAATACTGAGGGACAGCGCACAACTCCGTCAATTGTTGCGTATACAGCAAAGTCGGAGCGCCTGGTTGGACAACCGGCAAAAAACCAGATGGTAACGAATCCGGAGAATACTATTTTCTCTATCAAGCGTTTTATGGGACGCCGTTTTAACGAAGTAAATGAAGAAACATCCATGGTGCCATATCATGTAGTTGAGGATGGAAGTGGCGGTGCCCGTGTTGATGTAAGCGGCAAGAAGTATTCTCCGCCGGAAATTTCGGCTGCTATTTTGCAAAAGATGAAGGAGACAGCAGAAAGCTACCTAGGTGAAACAGTTACAGAAGCCGTTATTACTGTTCCTGCTTATTTTAACGATAGCCAGCGTCAGGCGACAAAAGATGCCGGAAAAATAGCTGGACTTGAAGTTAAGCGTATCGTGAACGAGCCAACTGCCGCTGCTTTGGCTTACGGTCTAGGAAAGGGTAAGAGCGAAGAAACTATTGCAGTATTTGACCTTGGTGGCGGTACCTTTGATATTTCAATTCTTGAGCTGGGTGATGGTGTCTTCGAAGTAAAAAGTACCAATGGTGATACCCATCTTGGTGGTGATAACTTCGATCAGAAGATCATCAACTGGTTGATTGATAGTTTTAAAACTGATTTCTCCATAGATTTGAGTAAGGATAGAATGGCTTTGCAGCGCTTGAAAGAAGCCGCTGAAAAAGCAAAGAAAGAGCTTTCTACCGCCCAGCAGACAGAAATCAACCTTCCTTTTATTACAGCCGATGATTCAGGTCCTAAGCACATGCAGTACAGCTTGTCTCGTGCAAAGTTCGAGCAGATGGTAAGTGATCTGGTGGAAAAAACTCGCAAGCCTTGTCAGCAGGCAATGCAGGACGCTGGTTTGGCTGCAGCGGAGATTGATGAAGTAATTCTTGTTGGTGGTTCAACCCGTATTCCAGCTGTACAACGACTAGTTAAGGAACTTTTTGGCAAGGATCCCCATAAGGGTGTCAACCCGGATGAAGTAGTTGCCATGGGTGCTGCCGTACAGGGTGGTATTCTTGGTGGTGATGTGAAAGACGTATTGCTTCTGGATGTTACTCCGCTAAGTTTGGGTATTGAGACTTTGGGTGGAGTATTCCACAAACTGATTGAGCGCAATACAACCATTCCTACTCGAAAAAATAAAGAGTTTTCTACAGCTGCTGATAATCAAACTGCTGTTTCGATTCATGTATTGCAGGGTGAGCGTGAAATGGCTTCGCAAAACAGGAGCTTGGGCAGGTTTGATCTGGTTGGTATTCCGGCAGCACCTCGAGGGGTTCCTCGCATCGAGGTTACCTTCGATATTGATGCAAATGGTATTTTACATGTTTCGGCTAAGGATCTTGGTACCGGCAAAGAACAAAAAATCCGGATTGAATCTTCTAGCGGCTTGAACGAAGAAGAAATTGAACGAATGGTACGTGATGCCGAAGCAAATGCCGAGGAAGATCGCAAAGCCCGTGAATCGGCTGAAGTGCGAAATGAAGCTGACAGTCTGGTGTATGCAACAGAAAAAACTCTGTCGGAGCACGGGGACGCTCTGTCGGCCGAGGAAAAAACTGCTGTAGAGAAGGCTATTGCTGATCTAAAGAGTGCCCTGGAAAGCGGCTCTGTAGATGAAATCCGAGGCAAGAGTGAGGAATTGCAGAAAGCTTCCCATAAACTTGCGGAACAAATGTATAAGTCTTCACAGGCGGCTGAAGGACAGGCAGCAGAGGGGCAGGCATCGGAAGATCAGCAAGCTGCTGGTCAACAGCAAAATGATGAAGATAATATTGAAGATGCTGATTACGAAGTTGTTGAGGATGAAGAAGAAAAGTAAGCAGCAAGTTTGTATCGCGGCGTAAGGAGTATTTCCGGTGGCTAAACGAGATTACTACGAAGTTTTGGGGGTGAGTAAAACAGCAACCCCCGATGAGATAAAAAAGGCCTATAGGAAACTTGCAATTCAGAATCATCCGGATAAAAATCCGGGTGATTCTGCTGCCGAAAGCCGCTTTAAGGAAGCTACTGAGGCATATGAAGTTCTGGCTGACCAGCAAAAGCGTCAAACCTATGACCAGTTTGGTTTTGCCGGCTTGGAAGGAATGGGCGATCCCGGTGCAGGGGGCGGCCAAGCATTCCGTGATTTTGAAGACATCTTTGGCGATTTTGGCGATATTTTTGGCAATTTCTTTGGTGGTAGCGGGCGATCGCGGACACGGCGTTCACGTGAGCCGGGAAAGGCGCCGGGTGCTGATCTGCGTTATGATCTTGAGGTTTCATTTGAAACAGTTGCCTTTGGGGATAAGCGGGAAATTGAGTATGTGCGTCATATTGCTTGTGATAGTTGTGGCGGTAGCGGTGCAGAAAAGGGTGGTGGATTTACAACTTGTACTACCTGTGGCGGAAGCGGGCAAGTGCGTCGAAGCTCCGGCTTTTTCTCAATTGCATCATCCTGTCCGTCTTGTGGCGGTACCGGATCAGTAATCGATAAACCCTGTAAGTCTTGTGGCGGAAATGGCCTGAGCCGAAAGCGTCAAAAAATTAAGGTTACTATTCCTGCTGGTATAGAGCATGGAAAGCGCATTCATATTCCCGGGCAAGGGGATGCAGGAAAGAATGGTGGTCCTCCCGGTGATTTATATGTGTATATCATTGTAAAACCGCATACCTATTTTGAGCGCCGGAATAATGATATTTATTGTGCCGTTCCAATTTCTGTTTCTCAGGCAGTCTTGGGAGCGGAAATTTCTGTGCGTACCCTTGCTGGACAGCAAGCAAAAGTGCGCATACCAGCCGGTACACAAAATGGCAAGATTTTACGTTTGCGGGGCGAAGGAATACCACATCTGCATAATAATCATCGTAAAGGTGATATGTATATTCAATTGCATGTTCAGATTCCAGAAAAGCTAAGCGGTTCGCAGAAAAAGCTGTATGAAGAGTTGGATGTAGTAGAAAAACCCAGCAAGTCGCCGGATCCAATTCCTTTGCGAAATTTGTAATTTTTTCTCCGGTAAAATGTCTGTCTTCCCGTGCCGATAAACGTACTGGAGGTATATCGTATGAAGGTTTTTGTTCGAAGTCTTTTTTTGGTACTCTTTTTAACAATGTGCATTTCGGTTGTTTGGGCCGTGGGTGATGAAGGTCCTGAGGTCGCTGCTTATTATGTGTTTTCCACAGACCCAACGGCATATTCATCTGCAGGCTGGGTTCATGAAGACCGGGACAATGACGGAAATACCGATTATGTAGTTCTATATAGCAGCGGAAAAATAAAAATTCAGGAAGTGTACGATTATAGTAGAAGTGGTTCTATGGATGATTTTTATTTTTATGATGATGATGGTTTGTTGATTCGTCGCGAGTTGGATTCAACCAACGACGGACAAATTGATATTTGGGTTCATATAGTTGAGGGCAACTATATTGGCATGGTTGAGCGCGATACCGATGGTGATGGCGAAATAGACTACGTGCGCACCTATGGTGAGGAAGATTAGTTTTTTTGAAATCACAAAAATTGTATACCGCCAGTTTACATAGCATGGAAGAATCTTTGAACAACGGTACTGCATTACGGTTGTTCTATAGTTCTGTGCCCCAAAAGGGCAGGGCGGCTGAGATTCGTACGCAATGCAAAAATCAGGGAGTTCCTACACAGCGCATTTCAGATAAAGAAATTGATCAATATGCCGCAGGAAAACACCGGGGTATTGTTATGGAGATTCTTTCTTCGGCAAGAAAAGTAGAAAAAGCGCAGGATTATCAGACTTGGATAACGCAGGTTGCCTCAGAGGATTCCCTGCTGGTATTCCTTGATGGAATTACTGACCCTCATAATCTGGGTGCTGTATTGCGTAGCGCCGATATTTTTGCTGTTGATGCTGTTGTTTTACCTGCACGACGTTCAGTAAAAATTACTCCCACAGTAATGTCGACTAGTTCCGGAGCAGCTCAATATGTACAGGTTTTTACCGTGACAAACATCAATAATGCGATTGAGCTCGCGCAGAAAAATAATTTCTGGGTTCATGGCGCTGCAATGGAAGGCGTCCCGGCATCAAAAACAGATTTGACAGGGCGCATCGGCTTGGTAATGGGTAGCGAGGGGGCAGGGTTACACCAGCATACTGCGAGCTTGTGCGACCAGCTAATATCAATACCCATGCGGGGACATGTCGATAGCCTGAATGTGTCTGCAGCAGCTGCAGTTTTGATGTATGAGATTCGCCGTCAGCAGTCTTGGGCTTAATTGCTTTGCGATACCCGTGTGCCAATATCGTTACGATACCACATTCCGGAAAAAGTTATCCGTTTGATTTGCTCGTAAGCCGCTGCCCTGGCTTTTTCCGTTGATTCTCCCCAGCCGGAGGCTGTAAAACACCGCCCTCCATTTGTAGCTAAAGCTCCCTCGGAGTTTAGTATGGTTGAAGCATGAAATACAGTGCCGTTTTTTTCCGGATCGGCGCTGATATCCACAGGTAGTCCCTTTGGGTAAGTACCGGGATAACCGGGGGCAGCTGCCACCACAGTTACCACGCTATCATGTTTTTTCTCTGCCAGCCGTTTACACGTTTTTCCCGCAAGCAAATCTTGGCAAAGAACAGCCAAATCCGTTTGCATTATTGGCAAAACTATTTGAGCTTCAGGATCACCAAAGCGGACATTATATTCAAGTAACTTCGGGCCATCTTGAGTAATCATTAAACCGAAGTACAAGATTCCCTTGTAATGTAAGCCTTCTGCAACCAAAGCAGCATGGGTAGGCGCAATTATCTCTCGTTCTGCCTGTTCCAGCATTGCTTGGTCGAACCAAGGGACTGGGCAGATTGCGCCCATACCGCCGGTATTTGGGCCAGTGTTTCCATCGCCGGCTTTTTTGTAATCTGCGCAGGGAGGCAGTAGTACATAATCCTTGCCATTGCTGAGGGTGAATAGGGAAACTTCATAGCCGCGCAGGTATTCCTCTGCAACAATTGTATCGGATGCAAGGATATCGCGGCCGAAATCCATCAGGATATCCTTTTGATCTGATTCGAGTACGCCTTTTCCGGCAGCTAGTCCACTTTTCTTTAACACAATCATCCCGGGATTTGCATCAACAAATGTTTCCAGTTGATCTGTTGTGCTGATTTTTTCTGCGGCGGCGGTTGGTATGTTATTTCGTACCATAAATTCTTTGGAGAACTGCTTGCTTCCTTCCAGTTGAGCTGCCTCTGCATGGGGACCAAATGCGGGAATACCTGCGGCCTGCAATGCATCAACAACTCCATCACTTAGTGGCTGCTCTGGGCCAACGAATACCCAGTCGATGAAATATTGGCGGCATGTTTCTATCAACTGTTTCCAATCAGTATCTGCTGAAGCTTCAGCTAGGTTTTCTGCGATCATCGCTGTGCCGGCATTTCCTGGATAAGCATAAATCTTATTTACAGCAGATGATTGCGCAAGTTTCCAAACGATTGCATGTTCGCGTCCGCCGCTGCCAATTACAAGTATATTCATGAAAGTTCTCCTTTTAGGGTATCAAGAAATTCGATAAGCACAGCTGGGTAGGCCGCATGTTCCAAAGCATGTATTTTAGCTTCTTCTTCTTCCGGGCCATCCTGAGGATTCCTAATGAAGCTGTCTTGAAAAAGAATTGGACCAGTATCCATCCCTTCATCAACAAAATGAATTGTTATTCCAAGTCTCTCATCTTTGGAAGAAATACTATCACGGATGCCGTGGGTGCCGGGATATTTTGGTAAAAGGCTTGGGTGGATATTTAGAATTTTTCCCGGAAAAGCTGATAGTAATTCGGGGCTGATCAATCGCATGAATCCGGCAAGGGCAATGCAGTCGATGGCAAACATGCGTAATACCGCAACGATTTTTTGTTCTGCGCTTTTCCTGTCGATTTTTCCGTCCGAATTTCGTGTGTAGCTTATTGGTAATACCGGAATTCCAGCAGCCAGGGCTTTTTGAACTACAGCGGCCTGCGGTTTGTCGCACACCAAACAGCTTAACTCATGATGCGCGTGCGCCCTTAGGGCTTGTTGGATTTTATCAAAATTCGTACCTGTTCCAGAGGCGAAAACTGCGCATCGTGCCATGCTTATCCCCGGTCTTGTACAGTGCCAATAGGTATTAGCTCGAAGTCGTTTTCGCGAGCAATTTTTTGGGCAACTTGAATGGCGTCTGGTGGGCAAATGATTGCCATTCCAATTCCCATATTGAACACACGCCGCATTTCTTCATCCCTGATGCCACCGGATTCCTGGATGCGGGCAAAAATGGCTGGAACATCCCATGTAAAAGTAGCATCAACCCGCAGGTTTTTTGGTAATACCCGCTCGGTATTTGCCACTAGCCCCCCGCCGGTAATGTGCGCAGCAGCTAACAGGCACCCCGCCTCTCTCAGCAAGCGCAATTCGCGCACATAAATCCGCGTCGGCCGCAAAAGCTGCTGCCATAGTTCGGTGTCAGCGCCATCCACGGCCTTCCGCGCCAGCGAAAGCCCATTGGAATGAATCCCATTGCTCGGAATCCCGAGAATTGGATATCCTGCCTCGATGCCCTGGCGCGGAAGCATCTCGCTCTTTTCCGCAATGCCAACAGCAAAGCCAGCAAGGTCAATATCGTCCGGCGCATACATATCGGGCATTTCGGCGGTTTCACCACCAACCAAGGTACATTCTGCCTGTTCGCAACCAGCAATTACTCCCTTAATAACATCTTGCAGGATTTTTTCGTTTATGCCGCCACAGGCAATATAATCCAAAAAATTAACTGGATCGGCTCCGGCAGCAGCTAGGTCGTTTACGCACATGGCTACCAGGTCAATTCCAACGCTGCTGTAATCGCCTAGTTTTTTTGCTACCAGCAGTTTTGTGCCAACCCCATCGGTTGTGGATAGTAAGACCGGTTCCTTGTATTTGCTGATATCAATAGGCGTGCCGCCAGCAAAGCCGCCAATACCTTTGGAAACGGCTGCGGATTTTTGTCCGGCAATATATTCGGCAAAGGCATCGCCTTTTTCAATGTTTACTCCTGCTGAAGCATAATCCATTCCTGTCTCCTCCAAGCGGTGGTGTAGTGTTGTGTGCTGCGTCTTAGTCTGCTTTTGTTTTTTGTGCTGCGTCCTGTTTATCCCGCGGCATACTCTTTTCAGCATCTGCCAAAGGTACTGGGATAGGGTAATTTCCGCTAAAGCAGGAAGTGCAGTACCCGTCTGGGTCATCTACGCAGGTTCTTAGGCTTTCTAGCGCCAAAAACATGACAGAATCTGCGCCAATGTGTTTCGCAATTTCTTTTGGGTTTTTATGATTGGAAATCAACTCATTTCTTGTTGGAATATCAATGCCGAAAAAACACGGCCAACGGATTTCCGGTGAACACAAACGCAGATGCACCTCGCTGGCACCCGCCTCTTTGAGTAATTTAACCAATATCCGTGCGGTTGTTCCTCTAACCAGCGAGTCATCCACCAGAATGATCCGCTTTCCCTCGACTACCTCGCGAACCGGATGCAGTTTCATGCGAACGGCTAATTCACGTTCCGCTGAAGTGGGCATGATAAACGATCGCCCAGCATAATGGTTGCGTGTAAGCCCGTAATCCAAGGGGATGCCAGAGGCCTCGGAATAGCCCAAGGCGGCGCTGTTTCCGCTATCTGGCACAGGAACAACAATGTCCGCTTCTGTTTGGTCATTGTTTGCCAGTGCCCGTCCCATTTGCTTTCGTCGAAGGTGTACTGATTGGCCAAAAACCTGGCTGTCGGGTCGGGCAAAGTAGATCAGCTCGAATACACAGCGTTGGGGCTGGGGTACCGGGGCATAAATTTCACTTTGGGTCCCTTCGGCATCAATCTTGATAATTTCGCCAGGCTTAACCTCGCGTCGATCATCAACCTTCATTATATCCAAGGCACAGGTTTCACTAGCGACAACGGTCATGCCATCTTTTGTGCCGATATACAGCGGGCGAAAACCATGAGGGTCGCGTACAGCATAGAGTGAATCTTCATGCATAAGCACCATGCTGAACGCCCCCTGCATTTGCAGGAGGGTATCGATAAGTGCCCGGTGAAAATTGGGCTGGATAGAACGTGAAATAAGATGCACGAATAATTCACTATCAGAAGTGGTCTGGAATATTGACCCGCCTTGAAAAAGGTTTTTCTTAATAGCGGCTGAATTGGATAGGTTTCCATTGTGTGCAAGGGCAATATCGCCCTTGTTGCATTCAACATGAATTGGCTGGACGTTCTCGATTTTGTTCCCGCCAAGGGTTGAGTAGCGGACATGGCCGATGCCCAAATGTGAGGGTCTATCCATTTCCAGATAGCGGGTTAATACCTGGCTTACCATTCCAATGTCTTTGTAGACTACTGTTCTACCTTTTTTTCGATATGATAGTCCTGCGCTTTCTTGCCCCCTATGTTGGAGACTAAAGAGCGGGAAAAAAAGTGTTGCCGGCATGTTAATGGGTTGGGGGGAATAAATTCCTACAACCCCGCAAAAATGTTTTGGGTGATCGCTTGTTTCTTCCACTCAATGTATATATCACTCAGCCGATAAAGGGTCAACGGTAACAGGCGTTTCCCTTCGTTTTGGTAGCTTGATGAGTTCTGTTTTGCTGTTTGTTTGCGCGTGGAATCTCTTGAATTTTTCTAATTTTTTAGAGGTTCAAATTGAAAAGGCGGCAGGCATTTTCAAAAAGTTTTTCTGCCATTTCCTCTTCGGGAATATCTCGCAGCTCGGCAAGGAAACGAATGGTTTCATGCATGTAGCTTGGCTTGTTGCGCTTTCCCCGGTGTTGTGCCGGTACCATGAACGGGCTTTCTGACTCTACTACCATTCTTTCTAGCGGCATGTTGCGAGCTGTTTCGTGCAATGTTCGCGCGTTGCGGTAGGTAACATTACCGGCAAAAGAGATATATAGATCAAGTTCAAGGGCTTGCTGGGCAAAATCCCAGTCCTCGGAATAGCAATGCAGAACACCGCCCTTTGAGGGCAGTTTTTCCCGTAAAATTTCTAGCGTGTCGGCACCCGCTTCCCGGTTATGAATAACCACCGGTAGATGCAGGCGGTCGGCAATCTCTAGTTGACGGATGAATAGCTCAATTTGCGAAGATTTATCGCCAAACTTGCGGAAATAGTCCAGACCTGTTTCGCCGATGGCGATAACCCTGTCCATTGCTGCCCCGCGCTCAATTTGTTCTTCCCAATCGCGACCGGGATTTGTTACCTCAGAAGGTGAAACCCCAACAGCATAGTACACATTTGATGCTGTTTGCAGATTTTCGTGCACTGTGTAAAAATCACGAAGATTATTACAAATGCTAAGAATTGCTTCGATTTTATCCTGTTTTGCTTCTTGAGCAATAATAAGCTGTTCTATCGGGTCATCATGAATCAACCCTATATGGGCGTGAGTATCAAATAATCTCATAATCTGTTCCATTTTGTAAAGAATTCGGAGATAACCAAAAGGCTATCAGTAAACATAGCATTGCTGACCTTATGAGTCAACAGTTCTTGTTTGTGCTGTTTGACACATGAGTCTGCAGCGTGATAGCTTTATAGTACATATACAAATGGGAGGGGAGGTTGAGTCAGTCTCAAACTGAAGGCAAACACAGTGCTGGTCGATTCCGCCAATTTTTACGGGCTGCGGCATCCTCGGCTGATCGTACGTTTACGATCATGCTTATTCCTCATTCACACAAAAAAAAGATAGCAATTCGGATACATCTATATGCTCTCATTTTAGCAGCCGCGCTTATATCGGCTGTTATTCTTACGTTTTTTATTCTTGCCGCCGATTTTACTGCCAGCGATAGTATTGAAACCAGAATGGAGCAGAGCCGGCAGTCTTCACAGGCAGAGTTAGAGCAGGTGATTGCCGAAATCCGGCAGGTCCGCCAAGCTGCTGAGCGCTTTCAAGCTAGCCTGGATAGTGCTTCTGGAACTATTGGTTTAGAGGATGAACAGCAGGGCACGGAAGGAATTGATGGAGATTTGTCATCAATTTTTGGATTGCAGGAAATACAGGAAGGTGATTTTCGCCAGTTATACGATGTGCAGTTTCTACGATCTGCTGTTGAACAGGCTATTCCTCGCCTGGAACGAATGTACGCGGCGGTTGAGGATCAGCAGGATTTGTTGGAAGAAATTCCGCATCTATGGCCCTTGCCGGCTGGCCACGGGGTGATCACTGCCGTTTTTGGCCCAGGTTTTTCCCGCATGTCTGATTTTTGGCAGGTGCGTCATGGAGTTGATATTGCTGTTCCTTCTTTAGGTGAGCCGGTTTTGGCTTCTGCTAATGGAGTAGTAACCAAAATTGATTTTGATCCTGTCGACAAGGGGTGGTATCTTGTTGTGCAGCATCGCTATGGTTTTTCTAGTCAATACTCGCATTTAAACCGGGTATTTGCCGGGGAGGGAGATCATGTTTCTCAAGGGCAGGTTATTGCCGAAGCTGGAAGCAGTGGTCTTGTACAATCTCCCCAATTGGGATTTCAAATTATGCTTGGATCCGATGTTCTTGACCCATCCGTGTATATTCAAAATACCAGCGGACAGTGGACAGGCTCGGCGCGATCTGGTACATAAGGATATATAGATGGCACAAGATACAAACGAACTGATAATAAATTCATTGGTAGGCGAAGGATCTTTTTTCCGGGGTGATATAACTGCTCGCGGTCTTTTGCGAATAGATGGCGATTTTGCCGGGAACATTAAAACCGAGGGGAAGATTCTCATTGGAGTTAATGGTCGGGCGGAATGTGAGCTCAATGCCTCTGCTGTTGTAATTGGCGGAGCCGTCCGGGGGGTTGTCGAAGCAAGCAAAAAAGTCATTCTGCTGTCTAGTGCGGTCATTATTGGCGATATATACGCCCCGCGTCTGGTTGCCGAAGAAGGGGCGCTTATTGATGGAACCCTGCAAATCAGTGGTGTTTCAATGAAGATGCAGATTGATCAGGAAACAGTCCGTAAGCGTCGTGGTCTATTTGCATGGCTGCGGGGAACTGCCGGTGAGTCGATTGATCATGAAGCAGATGAGGTTGAAGATTTGAAGCAACGGGTGTTGCAAAGGTAATATTGAATAAATGGAACGTATTGATATTCAGCCGGGAGCATATTTTCCTGCCTCACAGTACAGTTCCAGGGATAAGGCCGAAAAAAAGAAGAAGACGAGCGGGAAAAACAGCTTTTTGCGTTTATTTTCTTCAGAATCAGCAGAGGTAGAAGCAAATCAAAGCCTTTCAGATTCAGCGCCTTTGCAGCAGGCTGAGGCAGAGGTTTTATTTCAGTCAATTCAGGCGGCCGGTGAGAACCTACGGCGCTTTCCCGGTAAGGAAAATATTGAAGAGTATCAAAAACTCGTGCGTAGTTTGGTAGGCAGGGTGGTTCGGGATGGAATCGTTGTAGAAGAACATTCATCCGGGGCGCATGTATTAAAACGGAAAAGTTTTTCCTTAATAAAGGTTATCGATGCTAAGTTGGTCGAATTAGCGAATGGTGTGCTGGTTACTCAGCGGGATCAATTTCAGTTAATGGCTAAGTTGCAGGAAATACAGGGTTTGCTAGTAGATATGTTGCATTGATTGCAGTATTGGCGCCTCCATGGAGAGTGAAAATATATGAGTACAGAGAAAACTGTGCTGACATCGGTAAAATTACTACATTCGCAAGAGAGCGGAGTGGTCTATATCCCGGAAAACGAGCCCTGTAAGAGCGGGGATTTTTGTATTGTTGCAA
>CAYNNU010000015.1:0-19545 GCA_964398645.1 uncultured Spirochaeta sp. | reverse complement strand
TAAATTCTTTGGTAAGAATACTAAATTCACGAGGATCACGTCCAAAAACAGCATATGCTTCAGCATGGCCATAGTCAGTTTTATACAGGCGCGGATAGGTAGGCCAAGGCATATCGGCCGTTCGCTCCGCAGGCGGTTCCGGCAGCAATTCAAAATTGATAACACTCGCAGCACCCTGGCGGACAGCCGTACCAATACAGTCATTACCAGTATCGCCACCACCAATTACAATGACATTTTTATCTTTTGTGTGTATGGGCGCTGAATCAGGATTGCCACTATCCAGTAAAGTTTTGGTTGCAGCGCTCAAATACTCCATTGCAAAATGAACGCCCTCGAATTTTCGACCCGGTACATCCAAATCCCTTGGCTGAGATGCTCCGGCAGCAATAAGGATGGCATCATAATCAGATTCAAGTTGGTCGAGCGTAATATCGCGACCAACATCTACACCAGTGCGGAATTCCACCCCTTCTTTAGTCATCAAATCCACGCGACGTTGCACAACATCCTTCTCGAGCTTCATATTTGGAATACCATACATAAGCAAGCCGCCAATTCGGTCATCACGTTCAAAAACAACAACACTGTGACCTGCCTGGTTCAGCTGATCGGCCGCTGCTAAACCGGCAGGACCCGAACCGACAATAGCAACTTTCTTGCCGGTACGCTTTTCGTCGGCCGGAATCTGCGGCTGAACCAGACCTGTATCCCAAGCGCGATCAATAATAGTGCATTCATTGTCCTTAATTGTAACCGCAGGGTCGGTTATCCCCAGCACGCAAGCGGTTTCACAGGGAGCAGGACACACTCGACCTGTAAACTCAGGAAAGTTATTCGTTTGGCGCAGACGCACATAGGCATCTTCCCAGCGACCATTGTAAATAAGGTCATTCCATTCAGGAATAAGATTATCTATTGGGCAGCCATAGCTGGACTGGCAAAAAGGCACCCCACAATCCATACAACGGGCGCCCTGATTTTTTCGCTCATTTTCATCAAGATGATGATGGAACTCGTTAAAATCCTTAATACGCTCAGCAGGATCACGGTCAATTATTTGTTTTCGTGTATATTCAAGAAATCCGCTCGGCTTACCCATGAATGGCCTCCTGTTGTTGTGTTTTACTCTCTTCTTCGGCCCTCATTTCAAGAACACGGCGATACGCCGGACTGATAACTTTCACCATCTGAGATCGAGTCTTTTTCCATTTTTTCAAAAGAACATCGGCCCGGGTAGAACCGGTATATTTGACATGCTGCGCAAGCATATCCTGCAAGTATTGGCTATCTTCATCATCCAGAGGCATCATTTCTACCATACCTGGGTTTAGATTCTGCTCCAGTTGCTTATCAGGATCCCAGACATATCCAATACCACCGGACATACCAGCAGCAAAGTTTTTTCCGACTGGACCAAGAATAATTGCTCGGCCGCCGGTCATGTATTCAAGCCCATGATCACCAACTCCCTCTACCACCACTTCGGCACCAGAGTTACGCACGCAAAAACGCTCGGCGGCAATACCACGGAAAAAGCCATGTCCACGAATAGCTCCATACAGCGCAACATTTCCAATAATGATATTCTTTTCAGCAGTAAAATCTGCTTTCAAGGACTCTGCTGGAGGATAGACAACCAGGGTTCCACCGGATAATCCTTTACCAACATAGTCATTCGCATCGCCTTCCAGCAGAAATTCGACTCCACTAGCCAGCCATGCACCAAAACTCTGACCGGCACTGCCGGAAAATTGTACGCGCAAGCCCCAACCATCAGGACCAGTTGGCAGCCCCCGCATTCCGGTTCGCGCAGCAATGATACTACTTGTCATAGTTCCTACCGAACGATCTACGTTTTGAATTGGCATTTTCAGGCTTACCGGCTTTGCAGTATCCAATACATCATGCGCATAGGAAATCAGTTTTCGATCTAATACATTTTCCAGCCCGTGTTCCTGGGCAATAGTACAAATACTTGGTGCACCTGGATGTAAAAGATCCTGCGGGCGATGCAAAAGCATTGCCAAATCAAGATGTCGAGATTTCCAATTCTGTACCCGAGGGTCCGGCCGAAGACGATCGACACAACCAACCATATCATCCAAACGACGAAAGCCAAGCTCAGCCATAATTTCACGAAGTTCTTCGGCAATAAAGGTGAGATAATTCACAACATCTTCCGGCCGACCGGCAAAGCGCTTACGCAAACGCTCATCCTGCGTTGCAATACCAGCAGGACAAGTGTTCTTTTCGCATTTCCGCATCATGATACATCCAGTTGTTACCAAGGCGGATGTAGAAAAGCCGTATTCCTCGGCACCCAACATGGCCGCAATAGCTACATCGCGGCCAGTCTTTAACTGACCATCAGTTTGCAAAACAACCCGAGTGCGCAAATCGTTCATAACCAGGGTTTGATGTGTTTCAGCCAAACCAAGTTCCCATGGCAAGCCGGCATTTTTAATACCGGTAAGAGCCGAAGCCCCGGTTCCCCCATCGTGACCACTAATCAGGATATGATCCGCATGCCCCTTGGCAACGCCAGCAGCAATTGTTCCAACACCAACAACGGCCACAAGCTTTACACTAATACGAGCTCGGGGATTGGCATTCTTTAGGTCATAGATTAGCTGAGCCAAGTCCTCAATGGAATAGATATCATGGTGTGGGGGCGGACTGATAAGTCCTACGCCAGGGGTTGAATAGCGGGTTCTGGCAATAATATCAAATACCTTGTGGCCGGGAAGCTCACCGCCCTCACCCGGCTTTGCTCCCTGAGCCAGCTTAATCTGTATTTCATCACTGTTTGCAAGGTATTCAATTGTTACCCCGAAACGGCCACTGGCCACCTGTTTAATGGCACTGCGCTTACTATCACCATTCTCCATTTGAATAAAACGTTCCGGCAACTCGCCACCTTCACCAGTGCTGCTTTTCCCGCCAATGCGATTCATTGCAATTGCCAGGGTTTCATGGGCCTCCTGACTCAGAGAGCCAAAGCTCATAGCCCCAGTAACAAAGCGTTTAAGAATGGCGGATACCGGTTCAACTTCTTCGAGCGGGATAGATGTGCCAGGAACAAAATCCAATAAGCCGCGCAGGGTTGCTTGGCGATTACTGCGTTGATTCTGCCGTTCGGAAAAGCGCTTATATGCATCACGGTCGTTATTTCGGGCAGCGATTCGCAGGTCAGCAATCGACTCTGGATCCCACATGTGCTGCTCGCCGCCGCTTCGAAACTTATAATCACCGCCTGGCAAATAGCCACTGCCGATTTTTTCCATTCGGCGCGGGTACGCCTCTTGCTGGCGAAGATACATTTCTCTTTCAATCTCAGCAAAGCCAATACCTTTTAGGCGACTAGCGGTGCCGGCAAAACAGCGATCCATTACCTGAGGGCCCAAACCAACTGCCTCAAATATTTGCGCTCCTTTGTATGAATCCAGGGTTGATATACCCATTTTTCCAAATACCTTCCGCATACCAGCACCCATTGCCTTATGGTAGCGATCAACTAATTCCTTATCGCTTAAACTATTATCCAGCTGACCGGAATCCCGAAGGTGCTTTAAGGCAGCATAGGCCATGTACGGATTTACAGCATCAACGCCAAAACCTGTTAAGGTACACAGATGGTGAACTTCGCGTGCTTCTCCGGTTTCCAGAACTAAACCAATTTGGGTGCGCTCTGCCTTTCGTACCAGATATTGATGAACTGCACCTACGGCAAGCAATGCCGGAATTGCCAAACGATCAGGGCCGGCAGCGCGATCGCTCAAAAGGGCAATGGCATAGCCATCACGAATGGCCTGCTCTGCCTCATTGCTAATCCGCTCAAGTTCACGCTCAAGCACAGAATCAGCTGTAGCAGAAGAAGACTCATCATACTGATACTTTTCATTCATCGGATAGGTAATATCGATTACCGCAGTTTTCCAGCCCCGATAATCCATAGCCCGCAGGGCTGCTGTTTGTTCGTTATCTAAAAAGGGCTGAGGCATGTATAAACGATGCGCATGTTCAGCAGAGGGTTCAAGAAGATTTCGTTCTGGCCCAATATAACTGGCAAGGCTCATAATACTGCTTTCTCGAATGGAGTCGATGGGCGGATTGGTGACCTGCGCGAACATCTGCTTAAAATATTCATACACCAAGCGAGGACGATCAGACAAACAGGCTAAGGGCGCGTCATTCCCCATTGAACCCAAAGGTTCCTTGGAGTTTTCCACCATAGGCTTCAAGATCAAATCAAGATGCTCAAGGCTGTAGCCAAACTGCCGCAAAAGGGATTTGAATTGCTCATCATCCCCGGACTGCTCAGCATAGCTTTTCGACTCGGCTGGTGCCGGCAACTCGTCGAGCATAATTCGCTGCTCATTCAACCACTGGCCATAGGGATGTCGACTGGCATACTGATGCTTTAGCTGTTGATCATCAATAATACATCCCTTATCAAAATCCACCAGAAACATACGCCCTGGCTGTAAGCGGCCTTTGGCCACAACATCAGCAGGATCAATATCTAAAACCCCTACTTCACTAGCCATGATGATTCTGTCGTCACGAGTCTGGTAGTAGCGGCTGGGGCGCAGACCATTCCGGTCGAGCGTTGCGCCAATATAATGACCATCTGTAAATACAATGGAAGCTGGACCGTCCCAAGGCTCCATCATACAACTATAATAATCATACATGTTCCGAACATCTTCAGGCATATGCGGATCGGTTTCAAAAGCTGCCGGCACCATCATCATGGCTGCTTCAGGAAGCTCACAACCAGTCATCAATAACAACTCAAGAACATTATCAAAACTACCTGAGTCACTGAGATCGGGCTCAATAATGGGTTTTAGCTTTTCAATCTTCTGACTGAATGCTGAACTGGCAAGCAAACCTTCACGAGCACGCATTTTATTCACGTTTCCGCGCAGAGTATTGATTTCTCCGTTGTGGCTCATAAAGCGCAACGGCTGCGCCCGGTCCCAACTGGGAAATGTATTAGTAGAAAAGCGGGAATGCACCATTGCAAGATGGCTTTTGAAAGCAGGGTTGCGTAGATCAAGAAAATACTCGCGCAATTGCTCCGGCATAAGCATACCCTTGTATACAAGCACCCGGCTAGAAAGGGAACAAATATAAAAATGATGCTGGGCATCAATCTTTGAACCTCGAATTTCATTGGTGCAGCGCTTTCGGACAAGATACAGACTCCGTTCAAAATCATTCTGGGCTGTATCCGCAGCAGCTTTCAAAAATATCTGCTGCATAAACGGCTCTGATTCCTGAGCGGTGGGTCCAATCATACTATTATCTACCGGAACAGTACGCCACCCCATTAATTCCAAGCCTTCTTCGACGGCGATCCGTTCACAAGCTGCGCGACAATCAGCGCGTTGTTTTTCATCCTGCGGAAGAAAGACCAAACCGGCGCTAAATGTTCCACGCGGAGGCAATACCATCCCCAACTCGTTACGGACGACACCTTCCAAAAACTCCCAGGGCAGACCGGTAAGCATACCGGCACCATCGCCGGAATTTTTATCACTACCAACTGCACCACGATGGGTCATACGAAGAAGAATTTCAGCTGCGTCTTCGACAATTTGATGGCTCTGTTGGCCACGCATATGTGCGACAAAACCAACTCCGCAGGAGTCATGTTCGGATTGAGGATCGTACAGACCTTGTGCGTCAGGCCGACGCTCTAGGCGAATGCGACTGTTTTCGTGCTGGACACTCTGTTGTTTTTGCATAGTGCAAAATATTACGCGATATGACTATACGCAGTCAATACACCCCTGCGGGTATAACAAACCTTTTTTCTCGGCTATTTCTATCTACATCCGCTCCAAAAACGGAATCCCAAGCAGCTGAAAACTTTGCCGAAAGACCACAAGAATACACCAACACAAACTCAGCCGGGCACTGGCAATGGACTCATCTACCCCCTGAAAAATCGGAGTATCGTGATAATACCTGCTAAAAGTCTTTCCAAGTTCAAATAGATAATTTGCTAATTCTGAAGGCGCCGATGATTCGGCGGCACGAGCAACGATACGAGGAAAATTACCGATATCACGAATGAGATTCCACTCAATATCAAGCTCTAGCTTTTCAAAATCCGTTCTTTCAATGCTCTGCGGTTGAAAACCGGCCTTACGCATCATGCTGGAAATGCGGGCACCGACATACTGCAGATATGGGCCAGTATTCCCGGTAAATGACAGCGATGCACTTGGATCAAATACCATATCTTTTGTTGGCGTTACATTAACTAAGTAATAATGGAGAGCTCCAAGTGCGATCGCATGAGCAGTTTCTTGTGCTCCCCTAACCTCTTCCTCGCGTTCCCGATCTTTTAATTCCTGTAATGCCATTTGAGTCAGCTGTTCCAGCAAATCATCAGCATCGACTACTGTCCCTTCTCGTGATTTCATTTTTCCATCCGGAAGATTCACCATGCCATAGGAAAGATGCTCAAGATTTCGAGCCCAAGAATATCCTAGAAGCTGCAATACATGAAAAAGTACACGGAAATGATATTGCTGTTCAGAACCAACAACATAAATCATCGCATCAAAAGGCCAGTCTTTATGGCGGGCAATTGCGGTTCCAATATCCTGTGTGAGGTACAAACTGGTTCCATCACTGCGTAATAAAACCTTTGTATCCAGCCCAATTTCCGCAAGATCAACCATAATTGCGCCATTCTCTGACTTGTAAAAGATTCCACGCTCTAGGCCTTCAAGAATTTCTTTTTTCCCAGATAAATATGTCTGGCTTTCATAATACACACGGTCGAATTCGATGCCGGTTTTTTCATATGTTTGATTGATACCATCGATAGCCCAGCCGTTCATGGTTTTCCACAATTCTAATACGTCTGGATCACCATCTTCCCAACGCTGAAGCATGTCCGCCGCCTGCTGTTCAGCGCTTTCGTCTTCTTTGGCCCATTGCGCAAAGCGGACATAATAATCACCAACAAAATGATCGCTTTTTTTACCTGTGCTTTGCGGGCTTTCGCCATTACCAAACTTCTGATAGGCAAGCATAGATTTACAAATATGTACTCCGCGGTCATTTATAAGATTCACACGCTCCACTTCTGCCCCGGCAGCAGCATACAATCGAGCCATACAGGAACCAAGCGCATTGTTACGAAGGTGCCCAAGATGCAGCGGCTTATTAGTGTTCGGACAGGAAAATTCGATCATCATTTTTGTATTTGCATACTGCAAAGAGCAACCATAGGTTTCCGGCGAGGCAGCGATTTCCCGGGCAACAAGCTTTCCGTATTCAGTCCGCGCAAGATACACATTCACATAGGGTCCGGCTGCGGTACTGGATGCAATCCAAGGGCATTGCATCTTTCCCAACTGTATCTGTACTTCCTGGGCAATTTTTGCCGGTGCAGTTCGAAAACTCTTTGCCAAAGGAAACATTGGAAAGGCCAAATCTCCCATTTCCAAAGACGGCGGCTGGGAGCGTACTATCTGTTGCAAATCGCTTTGTTCAATACTGTTCCCGCTTTCATTAGCTACATGCTTAATTGCGGTATATACCGTTTCCTGAACAGCATCCAAAATATTTACCATAGTGTAGATTCCTTACTATTCGTCCCCGGAAGCATTGAGGCAAACCAGCATACGCCGGAAGGCCGAACCCTCCGCCCGATAAGACGATAATTCGTTATGTTCATAGGTACAATCGTCATAGATATACACATCCTGTACCCCAAAAGATTCAAGAATATTCAAATTCGCCTGGCGCAAATCTATTCCCAGCCCTTCGCCAGCAGTACACAAACAATTGCGCCCCCATTCCTGGGCAAATTCCTCAGCGCAGACAAAATCCACTGGGTAATTCCTGCCCTGAATGCAGGGACCCAATAGCACGGAAAAAATTTGCTGCGCTACCCCATGAGCGTTTTCTGCCTTACGGCTTTCTGCAAGGAGTAATTCTAAAGCATCTCGCAGTATTCCAGTTCCCTTGCGGCCCGAATGCAGCAAGGCCCACAAACCACTACCATGCTCGAATACTGCAATAGGCATGCAATCTGCTACCGTTACAGCTGCCGTCTGTCCTGCTTTGCCCCAGATTCCATCCGCCTGTAGACGCTCTGAATTATTGGCAACAGCATCACAGGAGACAATCTTACGAGAATGGATTTGCTCAACCAAATGAACATTTTTGCACCCCATTGCAGCAAGAACAGCATCCCGCTGAGCATGTTCTTTACGCGCTGTGGGGCCCATATCACCGGCTTCAGCAAGCGACATACTCACTGGCAAGGGGAAATCCAATTTTGCCATTGGAACATTTTCTGCAATATACCGGACAATCCGGCGTCGAAATAGTTGCACAGTGCACACTACACTAAATATGGCCCCGTGGTCAATTTACGCCCCAAAGTAGCGCGATGGGAGAAAGAGTGTTTTTACAACTTTCGGCCTGATTCCAATTCGAAAGATTCCTTCAGATTATCCCGAGCCATCTGTATTTCTTCCAAAACTGTTTCTAGTTGAGCAAGAAACTTCTTGTTGGAACGACCGCCTATTTGACCAAGATTGGAAATTGTATCAAAACGGCCTCCCACCTCACCAAAAAGGATTCCATCAAGAACATCACTCATTATCCGTAAACCGGAATATACATCTTCTATCATTTGGCGAGCAGATTGATCGGCAACCTCAATACGCAAAGCGCTTTCACTTGCACCATTAAACAAATCTTCAGGCAGATCATTCAAAAAAGTCTTTATTCGCTCATCTGCGTTTTCCAACTTGCCAAAAGACTCATTATACTCTTCACGGTTATGATCCTTATAGAAATCTCCATCGATCATCAGAATTTTCAACGGACTTACCCAGCGCATAATAAACAGGCGTGTCGATACAAACTGACAAAGCGTAAGCGAAAACTGATACTTTCCACCATGATTGCCCGATGAAGCCGCATAAGGGCTAGCTGGAGGAAAGGAAGAAACCCCAGCAAGCTTAATCATATCCGAAATGATCTCTCTTTTGCGGCGGGCAAAGACATATACATCCACGCGTTGTTCTACGACTCGAGTAATATGCTCTCTAAAAATTGCAAACCAATCTTCACCACCAGAAAGAGCTAGCGGAAGATAGCGCAAATCGCCAGTGAAAAAGGCTATCGTATCTCGCAAAGGTACTTCGCGAGCAAAACTGCGCAACTTGGCCACGGAATCGGCCGCTTTTTTCAATTGTTTCACTACATTTTCAGAACGCTCTTCGGCATCTCCGTATTCCTGCTCTAAAAATACAAAAACCTGTTGCAAAATATCCGCCGTTGGAATTTCCGTTATTGAGTTTATCTGAGAATCCAGGCGCCGCAAACCACCCTCAACCTTATTAAAAGAAGTTGGAATCCAACGATCTTCCGGGCCACGAAAATCATTCAAAATTTTTGTATACGGGAAGGATGCCAACTGTAAAAGATGATACAAAAAACGATAATTCATGTATAAAACTTGGCGCTGATCTGTAGAAATTGTTTCCAATGTCTCTTGCAAGTTTTTTACCAGCATTTTTTTTAATTCACGGTCATTCAGTTCAGGATTCTGCCGAGCAACATACTCAGGATCGGTTTTTTCACCAATTACATCGTACAAGGCGGGATTCAACACACTAAACATAAATGTAATCATCTGTCTGCGGGAATCGCCAAGCGCATTACCCAAGGGTCCAGCAAGCCAACTAACACTATTACGCAGATCATCAACCCGTTGTGCTAAGGGTTCCTTCAAAATATTTCGATGGGCATCAATAAAACCGGGGAAATTTGACTCGATACGCTTGCCCATTCGTTCAAGCAAGTATTGCTCTACTAGTACAGTAAAATCTTTTCCGCTGAAAATTCGCTTTAAAAAAATAATAAAGCGTTGTATAAGCGACATTTTACGGTATTCAGCCTGGATATCAATCTGCGAAGGGTCCTCAAGAAAATCCGCAATTGGTTCGCTTTCCAAAACCGAGACGCTTTGAATTTTTTCCAGCAAATCCTGGCGCTCTCCGCGCGACATTCCCTGGACTAAATTATCGAACACTGAAGCAGACATAGGTTTCTATATTGTATTCGGTAATGCATATTTTTGTATATGGCATTTTTGCTTGACATGAGAGAATTTTTTAGCGACTATCTTGTCTGAGGTATATATATGACAAACAATATAATAATCTACGATACGACTTTACGAGATGGAATGCAGGGAATTGAAATCAACTTTACCCTTGAAGATAAAATTGCTGTTGCCCGAATGCTGGATGAATTACATATAGACTACATTGAGGGCGGATTTCCCCTTTCCAATGAGATTGAAACTGAATTTTTTCGCCGAATGCGCAATGAAAAGCTGCAACACGCCAAACTGGTTGCTTTTGGATCAACTCGACAACCAGGACATAAAGCGACTCAGGATCCGCACATCCAGGCCCTCTTGGAAGCGGAAACCCCGGCGGTTATTGTGGTTGGAAAAACATGGACAGAGCATGTGAGTACCGTTATCGGTACTTCCCTAGAAGAAAATCTGGAAATGATTTTCGACTCCATCAGCACTTTGAAAAAAGAAGGGCGTGAAGTGTTCTTTGATCTCGAGCATTTTTTTGATGGATACAAAGCCGACCCTGCCTACGCTTTGAAGGTATTGGAAGCCGGTTCGCAGGCTGGAGCCGATAACCTGGTGCTCTGCGATACAAACGGCGGTACATTACCAAATGAAGTTCGCAGCATTTTAGGCGAGCTTCCTCAGCAAAAACTTTCACCGCTTGGCGGCCATTTTCACAATGATTGCGGGACTGCGGTTGCCAATTCACTTGAAGCCATCCACGCCGGTGCTGTTCACGTACAAGGAACGATAAACGGCTGGGGTGAACGATGCGGAAATGCAAATTTGTGTAGCCTTATCCCCAATATTGGACTAAAGCTAAATCTTCCAAATAATGTCGGTGATCGGGTTACTGAGCTGACACGCATCAGCCGACAAATAGCTGCAAAGGCCAATGTCATCCCGGATAAACGGCAACCCTTTGTAGGCACTGCTGCATTCAGCCACAAGGCCGGACAACACGCTGATGTTATTCAGAAAGACGCTCATCTTATGGAACATATGGATGCGGCGCTTGTCGGAAACGAACGCCAGATACTTCTCTCTGCGCTGGCAGGGAAAGGCACTATTCTGGCTAAACTGCAAGAATATGGTGAATATTCTAAGGCCTCTCCGGAAGTAAGCGCACTGCTTGATGTATTAAAACAAAAAGAAGCAGAAGGTTTTGAATACGAGGCAGCCGAAGCCAGCTTTGATCTGATTATCCGCCAAGCAATTGGCAAGTATAGCCCACTCTTCCAGCTCAAGAATTATCATCTGGAAAGTTTCAAGGCAGGAACCACAGATAGCAAAACTGTGGGGCGCATTTTCATGGATGTCGGCCCCCACGATACCATGGGAGCGGCAGTTGGCACAGGTCCAGTCGAAACACTTGATCACGCTCTGCGCGATGCAGTACTACCCCACTGTCCTTCATTAAATCAGGTTGAATTGGTTGATTACCGCGTTCGCGTACTGGACCCAGAAAGCCACGCTGCAGCCAAAGTGCGTGTATTCATTACATCTACCGATGGAAACGAAAACTGGAACACCGTTGGTGTACATGAAAATATTGTCGAGGCAAGCTTCCAGGCCTTGGTTGATAGCCTCGAATACTTCTACAACACCTCAGTATTAGGTAAGGATCGGGCCACAACCTGATCCTTCACCAAATGACGGATTCCTTCGATTGCTGCCTTGGCTGCTGAGATGGTGGTTGTATACGGTATTTTCTTCCGCACTGACTCAATCCGCAAGTAGGCATCGTCGGTTTGTGTAAAGCGGCCCTTGGGTGTGTTTATCAGTATTTGCACCCTGCCGCTTCGCATGTGATCCACAATATTAGGATGCCCTTCTTGCACTTTCAAGATGACTTCGCTAAAAACGCCATTTCTGAATAGAAAATCTGCCGTTCCCCGGGTAGCACAAATATGAAATCCCAACTGCTGAAAATCCCGAATAATTGGCAAAACAGCATCTTTATCGTCATCATGAACTGAAACAAAGACGGTTCCACTAATTGGCAAACGGGTTCCTGTTGCCAGAGTCGCTTTTGCAAAGGCCTCGCCAAAATCAGCCCCAATACCAATTACTTCACCGGTAGATTTCATTTCAGGGCCAAGTAGCGGGTCATGATCGCGAAAGCGGTCAAAACTAAACATTGCTTCCTTCACAGCCCAGCCAACAACACAAGTTCCGACTGCGCACTGGTCCGGTGCATTAGCGGGAACAAGCTTTTGCTGTACAAGATCATTACCAAGCCATACTTTTACCGCGGCATCGACAAGATCAACTCCAGATGCCTTGGAAATAAACGGCACTGTTCTTGATGCACGGGGATTAACCTCCAGTACATACAACTGCCCATCCTTTACCGCGAACTGAATATTCAAAAATCCCCGGACCCCAACATCCCGAGCAATTCCAGCAGTTGCCTGACGCATTTGCTCCAAGATATCAGGTGATGATGTATAGGGAGGAAATACACAGGCAGAATCCCCGGAATGAACCCCGGCTGCTTCAATATGCTGCATTATTCCGCCAATATATACATTTTTGCCATCACTCACGGCATCGATATCATATTCGTAGGCATCTTCCAAAAATTGATCAACCAGCACCGGACGGTCAGCTTGAATAACAACTTCTTGAGCCAAGAATTTTTCCAGTTCATCTCGGCTATATGCGATAACCATATTGCGACCACCGAGAACATAGGAAGGTCGCAGTAATACCGGATAGCCAATTTCTTCAGCGCTTTTGTATACATCTTCCACCGAACCGGCCATACGGTTCTCCGGCTGACGCAATCCGAGCCGACGAACAAGTTCGGTAAAAAGCCCCCGGTCTTCTACACCCTGAATTGCAGCTACCGATGTTCCCACTACCCGTGCCCCGGCAGCTTCCAACTCTTCTGCCATATTCAAGGGAGTCTGTCCCCCAAGCTGAACTATGACATCCTTTACGTTTTCCTTGCGCATAATTGATAAAACATCTTCTGCCGTCAAAGGCTCGATATACAAACGATCGGATACGTTAAAGTCGGTGGATACTGTTTCCGGATTGGAGTTCACAATAATGGTTTGCACGTCCTGCCGGCGATAAGCCAAAGAAGACAAGGTACAGCAGGTATCAAATTCAAGTCCTTGACCGATTCTGTTTGGCCCGCTAGCTAAAATCATAACAGCCGGCTGCCTAGCCGCGCCCCCCTCATCAATTTCACCATAAGTGCTGTAAAAATACGGAGTGTCGGCGGCAAACTCACCAGAACAGGTATCAACAAAATGATACACGGCATGAATAGAATATTCTTCGCGCCAGGCCCGCACCGTTTCTTCACTACTTCCGGTGAGAACCGCAATCCGTCGGTCGGCAAGGCCTGCCCTCTTCGCCTCCATCAGCAAATCTTTGTCAGGCTTCGCCGCCTTTTCGCGAAGCTGCCGCAGCTGTTTTTCCAGGCCTGCAAGTTCACTCATTTCGTACAGAAACCATGGATCGTATTTTGTATCTGCTTCAACCGCGGCAATATCATCGCCCTGCACCAAACGAGTATAGGCGGCAAAAATCCGCCGCGGGTGCAGACTTTGTGTCATGCGCAAAATCTCCTCTTTTGGCAAGGAGGGAATATCTTCAAGGCCGGAAAAACCGAACTCACCAGCCCGAATAGCCTTATTCAGTGCCTCAGTAAACGTCCGGCCAATTGCCAGTGTTTCGCCCACGGATTTCATCTGTGTGCCCAACTCAGCATAGCCGGTAGGAAATTTTTCTAACTCAAAACGCGGCACTTTTACTGCGACATAATCCAGCGATGGCTCAAAGCTACTGACGGTTTTTCCGGTAATATCATTTACGATTTCATCCAGGGTAAAGCCAACCGCAAGGCGGGCGGCACAACGGGCGATCGGAAAACCTGTAGCCTTACTTGCCAAAGCAGAACTGCGGGAAACCCGGGGATTCATTTCAATAATAACCATGCGCCCGTCTTCGGGATTCACGGCGAACTGTACGTTCGAACCACCGCACTCTACGCCAACAGCCTGCAAAATACGAATAGCTGCAGTACGCATCTGCTGATACTCACGGTCACTTAAGGTTTGAATGGGTGCAACGGTAATACTATCACCTGTATGTATTCCCATAGGATCAACATTTTCGATCGAACACACAACAACGGCATTATCTGCAGTGTCACGCATTACCTCAAGCTCGAATTCTTTCCAGCCTAAAAGCGATTCATCGAGCAAAACCTGGTGCACTGGACTTTCAGCAAGAGCCCACTCAATGTAATCATCAAACTGATCCTCGGAGTAGGCAATACTTCCGCCACGTCCGCCAAGGGTATAACTGGGCCGAATAATTATGGGAGTTCCAACTTCAGCCAAAAACTCGCGCGCCTCTTCAAGGCTTGTAATAACGGTGGAATTCGGATTCTCCAGACCAATGCTGGTCATCAATTCCTTAAAACGCCCCCGATCCTCGGCAATCTGAATGGCATCAACATCTGCACCCAATAGCTCGATATTATATTTTTCAAATATACCCGCCTCAGCTAATTCCAAGGTCAAGTTCAATGCGGTTTGTCCGCCCATTGTAGGCAACACAGCATCAGGTTTTTCTTTGCGGATAATATCTTCGATAAACGGAACTTCCAGGGGATCCATATAAATCGCATCCGCAGTCCCAGGTGTTGTCATTACAGTGGCAGGATTCGGATTTACCAGTACAACCCGGTAACCCTCTTCCTTCAAGGCCTTTACCGCCTGATTGCCGGAATAGTCGAATTCACAGGCCTGTCCGATTACAATCGGGCCTGACCCAAAAACCAAAATTGTTGAAATATCCCGTCGAGCAGGCATACACAGCTCCTTTTTAATATCAATGCGCTACTGTATCAGCGCTGCAACTCAGCGATAAAACGATCAAAAATCCACTTGGCATCATCAGGTCCCGGGGCACTTTCTGGATGAAACTGGGCAGTGCGAACACGGCGCTCATCATCTGCAATTCCCTCAACTGTGCCGTCATTCGCATTCCTGAACCAAACCTTAACGCCCTCCGGCAAACTCTCTTCCACAACGGTGAAACCATGATTTTGAGAAGTAACAAATACCTTTTTCGTTTCCTCATCTCGGACAGGATGATTTACCCCATGATGGCCAAACTTCATTTTTTCCGTTTTTGCACCCAGAGCAAGGGAAATCAATTGATGACCAAGGCAAATGCCAAAGACCACAGTTTTTCCAATGATGCCGCGAATTGCCGCTGTTTGCTGCTCCAATACTGCAGGATCGCCAGGGCCGTTGGATGCGAGCACCCCATCTGGTTTTTGTGCAAGGATTTCTTCGGCACTGCTCAAGCTAGGCATAAGCACCACCCGGCAATCACGTTCCACCAGATCACGAACAATATTCGCCTTACTGCCGCAATCAAGCAAAACAACCGTGTACTTTCCATCAGAATTTTCAACCGATGTAAGTTGACAGCCAACATCACCAATCAAATTTCGTCCGATCATATCGGGGAATGCCTGCAACCAGGAAACAGCAGATTCAATTTCCGCGGGCGTAAGCTCTTTTTTCCCTTCCACAGGATCAAGCAAAAGCCCACGTTTGCTTCCACCGTCCCGAATATGCAGGGTTAAAGCGCGGGTATCAACATCGGTTATGCCAGGAATAGCATTTTGTTTAAGAAAATCATCAAGACTGATCCTTCCGGCGGGCACTGGACCACGATACAAAGAGCGTACTACCAAGCCGGCTGATTTAATTCCACGAATTACCGTTCGGGTTTCCGGCCCGCTCTCGTTCCAGGAATCAGCATCGCCATAATTGCCTGCATGCGGATAGGTTAGGACAACAATCTGACCAGTATATGAAGGATCGGTTAAGACCTCATGATAGCCAGTCATAGCTGTATTAAAAACAACCTCTCCGGCCCCTGAATACTCATTTTCAATATGTGATGGATCAGGGAGCCCCTGTACAGCAGAAGCGTTTCGCGCCGAACCGCCAAAGGCAAATCCGGGAAAAACGCTTCCGTCCTCCAATACGAGATACCGACGCTGCTTCATCCTAGCTCCTTTTCCCCTATGATTAACCCGCACAAGGGATGACGGCATAAAAAAACCGGCGGTCCCGCCGGTTTTTTTTCGACACTATAGCGTAAAAAGATCCCAAAACGGCACCATGATATAGGTCGGCCCCACCTACGCGCGGGTTTTTCAAAAGCTTCCCGGGGAGGATTCGAACCCCCACATACAGAACCAGAATCTGCAGTGCTACCGTTACACCACCAGGAAACGCAAGCTAACTGCATCCGAAAATACAGCTTGTTACAGTCGGCACACTACCTTATTCCCATCGTTTTTGTCAATACAAAGGGATACAAGAAGAGGGAGCCAGCGCCGCCGTCACTCCGAATAATACTCTACCAATGTCTTTGTTGGCACCCCTTGTAAACGCTCGGCATAATTCAAAAACGGCAGACCAATCACGGCACACACACCGGCCAATTCTGCGCCACCCTTTTCAAACAGGCTGGCACTGGCAGCCAAGGTTCCGCCAGTGGCAATCAAATCATCAACAATAACCACCCTGCCGCCTGTCGGAACATCATCAGCATGTACCTCGATGGTGTCGTTGCCATATTCCAAGGCAAAACTCTCCTGCAATACATCGCCAGGAAGCTTTCCCTTCTTGCGCACCAAAATGAGGGGCAAAGCCAGATCTTTTGCCACCGGAGCCGCAAATAAAAAACCACGGGCATCAACTGCTGCTACAGCATCAACCTTCAAACTGGATACCCACACCTTCATTTCGTTAATACAGTGAGAAAAGACTGCCGGATCCTTCAAAACGCTGGTGATGTCATAAAATAAAACCCCAGGCTTGGGAAAATCCGGTATCTTTCGAATCGCGTCATCAATACGCATATCCTGTGTATTCGAATCCTGCTTCATTCATTCCTTCCTTGCATCTTCCCCTACTATGCCATACTATTGTGCTGTAATGACAGCAGTAATCCCCATCGCCAGCGGGAAAGGCGGCGTAGGTAAAACGATCTTCACCGCCAACCTGGGCATAACACTGGCTCAAGCAGGAAAAACAGTAATCCTTGCCGATTTTGATCTCGGCGCTGCCAATCTACATACTATCCTCGGTATTCGCAACCGGCAAGCAGGCATTGGTCAGGTTATTGCGAAAAAAGCTGATCGCATCGAGAATCTGGTCTTTGAAACAGACATCCCTCGACTACATTTTTTAGCAGGAGATGGATTACTACCTGGCACAGCCAATCTACCTTTTTTTACCAAGCAAAAAATCATCCGTGACCTGCATTCTCTAGTGGCCGACTACGTGCTGCTTGACCTTGGTGCCGGAACTGCATATAACACCATTGATTTTTTCCTCACCGGTTCCTTCGGCCTAATCGTATGCACCCCGGAAACAACAGCTATTCTGAATGCATACTCGTTTATCAAAACAGCCATTTACCGCCTGCTTTTTCGCAGTTTTCCTCGGACAAGTGAAGAACGTACAATTATTCACTCTTATATGATGAATAGAATCGAAGGGAGTAAAGATTCATTGCTTGAACTGGCAAACCAAATGCCTAGCCCTGAATCAGCCGAAATAATTCGCGCCCAGCTACAAAACTTCTGCCCCCGGGTAATACTGAATAATGGAAAATCCGCCAACGAACTACCCCTTGGAAAAAAACTGCGGGATATTGTGCGAAAAAATCTTGCGGTGGAAATGGAATATATCGGATTTTTACCCCACGATCCCTTGGTTGAACGCAGTCCGCTAGAGCGGGCACCAACAGCCATCAAGCACCCTCAATCTGCTTTTATCCGAGCATTACAAGGAACTGCTGCGGCTTTGCAAAAAATCCACCCTGAGCAGCCAGGAATTCCGCTTTTCGATGATGACTCAGATCTATATGATGCAGGAAATCGCCTGCGAAACGTCCTGCAGGACTCGTAGAGTGATTGCCCCTAGGGATACTTGCGCTTAAACCCGGCAACGCGGGCCGAAACTCCAGCAGTAATTGGATCGCCGCCGTTTGCCTGAAAGGCGTGGTAGCCAAGGCCGGCGATCATGGCGCCGTTATCGGTGCACAAGGGCAAGGATGGGAAATAGGCTTGTATTTCGGTGTGCGCGGCCAAGGTTTGGCGGAAATACGTATTTGCCGCAACGCCGCCGGCGGCCGCAAGAACATGTATGCCCTGATCAGCACAAACCGCCCGCACCCGTCGCATCAACATATCCACCGCGCGTTTTTCAAAAGATGCGGCAATATTTTGCGGGTTAGCTTCGTACTCGGGCCGCAAAAATTGATCACGTTGATTAATGACTGCTGTTTTCAAGCCACTATACGATACGTCGTAGGGGTGCTCGCCTTTTTGCAAAGCTGCTCCCGGAAAAGCATAGGCATGAGCGTCACCCTGCCGCGCTAAGCGGTCTATCGCAACTCCCCCTGGATAACCCAGACCCAAATGCTTTGCCACCTTATCAAAAGCTTCGCCGATAGCATCATCAATTGTCGCCCCAAGCACTTCCATCTCTAGCGGGCTATCCATTCTGCTAATAATTGTATGTCCACCGGAAACCAGCAGGCCGATATGCGGATAGGGAACCGCATATTCTAGCTGCACCGCGTACAAATGAGCCAAAATATGATTCACCCCCACAAAGGGTATCCCTAAGCGCAAAGATAAGCCCTTGGCAAATGTATGCCCAACCAATAAAGAACCGGATAAGCCAGGTCTGTTGGTAACTGCAATAACATCAATCTCTTGAGGCGAAATTCCTGCCTCGTCTAATGCAGCAGTGAACACCGGTTGAATCAATTCGACATGACGACGACTAGCTAATTCAGGCACCACTCCGCTAAAGGGTGCATGCTGCTCAAACTGAGTAGCAATCTGATTTGACAATATCTGCTGCCCGTCACGTAAAACCGCAACGGCACATTCATCACAGGAAGATTCAATACCCAACACCAGCATACTCAGCCGTCCTTAGCCGCCAAAAATGCAGCCAATTCAGAAAGAGTCTCTAGAGCAAATCCATCCTCCAGCAGATCCGGATAGACATCCATAATAATATCCGCCAGCTCCTGACTCCACACATGGCCAATCATGACTGCATATCCGCGACTGCGGGCGATATCTTTTCCGGCCTCAATCGCCTTTAGAATCGCGGCCCGATTATCTTCATTATCAAGAAAAACATCACGTTGCAAAAAAACCACTCCTTGTTCTGTAGCAGCCTGGGCAGCTGCTGTTCGAACTGTTGTTCGGCTATCTAGAAAAAATAGCGTTTCATCATATTCCTTCATGGCGGCAAGCGCCGCCCGCATGCCATCTAAATCCGCAGTGAAACGAGAACCCATATGATTATTACCACCCCGTGCATACGGAATAGCTT
>CAYNNU010000014.1:0-19810 GCA_964398645.1 uncultured Spirochaeta sp. | reverse complement strand
GTATAAGGTAGTTATTAGTGAGCTTGGAAACGATAATAATATTGAAACAATATTAGCTGGGAAAGATGCAGAGTTTGATAACGTAAATATCATAGAAGAAGCAGAAAAAAGTGTTTTTATTGATTTTGATGATGAACTCGATAATGTTAATGTTCATATCTATTTAAAAGCAATTGAGTTAAAAGAATATTTGGTAATGCTAATTGTTATTTATCGTGCAGGTAATATGGGAGTTGAAGATAGTTTTGAACAATTTATGAATCCAATAGTGCGAACTCATTAGAAATATACAGGTATTAATACTGAACCTGTAAAAAAATGTGAGTAAAGCACCAAAACACCGAAAATGTAGAAAGAAGCTTTTTGGAGAACCCAGCTTTCGCGGTAGTCATCATCTGTTTCGACAAATAATACTAAGTTTACATAACCTTCCACATGTTTACGACGTTTTGCGGCCTGAAGGCGAAGCTGGAGCACAATCCCTCTAGTTAGACGATGTTATTAATTTCAAGATAGCGTGAAATAAATATGCTTAAACTAATACCGAATAGAATTAAGTAAAAAAAACCAAGTAATACAGATTGCGCCTTAGTAAGCCATATAGGTTTTAGTATTCCCAATGTAATAACACCTTTCTTGAAAATAACATGGAATAAACCCCTTAGAAGGAAAACCATTGATAGAGTAAAAGTTATCATTAACGTAAGATCATTTTGAAAAAAATCCTTTAAATTCACTTATATCCTTCTAAATATGTATTGAATAATGGTTGAAATAAATAACGTCGCATACCTCCAGCGTATACGCTCTCCAGCCTTCTGCATTCTTGTTCATCACATGTTAGTGCCTATCCATTGTTTTAGCAATTATGTCGCTAACCGTGATGATTATGCGACTGTTGCAAGCTGGCGCCTGTGTAGAATTCTAATAATGGCTTGTACTTCGGGTTCAATCAGAAGTGTCTGGCTGGGGCGCGCTCGGCAAAAGGTACCCGCTCGGCTAGGTGTTGCTATATACGCGGGGGATGCGGGCTGATACTGCGCAGGTGATTTCGTAGGGGATGGTGTTGCAGAGGTCGGCTATGTCTTCGGCGGTAAGGGGGGCGTCCTGGGCGCCGGCAAATTGTTGCGGCGGGCCAAAGATGACGACGCGATCATAGAGTTGTACTTTTGAGTCGAGGCCCAGGTTTACCATGAATTGGTCCATGCAGACTCTGCCGACTATTGGGTAGAGGCGGCCGTTTATCCAGACTGATCCTTTGTTTGATAGGGTTCGGAAGATGCCGTCAGCGTATCCGACGGGTATGGTTGCGATGTCGCAGTCTTCGGTGGCGGTATAGGTCATTCCATAGCTGATTGATTCCCCGGCTGAGACTCGTTTGATATAGGCTACGGCTGTTTCAAATGTCATGGCGGGTTGCAGGCTAAGGTTGCGTTCGACTTCGTGGGATGGGAAGTAGCCGTATTGCATTATTCCTGGGCGGGCGAGGTCGAAAAACTGGCCTGGGGAAAAGCCTATTACTGCGCCGGAGTTTGATGCGCTGATGAGTCCGGGATTGATGCCGGCGGAGCGCATTGCTTCGAGTGCTTGGTGGAATCGCTTGAGTTGGTTGCGGGTATATGATTCGTCGCTGGAATCGGCGGCGGCAAAATGGGTTGCTGTGCCGAAGAGTTCCAGCTGTTCTTTTTGGATTGCGGTTTGAGCCAGCTCGGCGGCTTGACCGGGTTTGCAGCCGACTCGGCCCATTCCTGTGTCAATTTTCAGAATAAAGCGACAGGTTTTGCCGGTTTTTTTGGCGGCTGCTTGCAGTAGTTGAATGCGTTGGAGGTCGGGTACAAAGGGGATGAGGTCGTGTTCTGCAATGGCCTGGGCTTCGGCGGGGAAAAACGGGGTAAATAAGATGATGGGTTGGGCAAAGCCGGCGGTGCGTAATTGTATGCCTTCTTCGGGGCTGGCGACGCCGAGCATGTGTGCGCCGGCAGCAAGAAATGCGCGCGCGCTTTCGATGGCACCGTGCCCATAGCCGTTTGCCTTTACGGCGGAGCAAATTTGTGTGTTTTCCGGCAGGCGTGATACTATTTGCTGCAGGTTGTGCTGTAGGGCTTTTGTGTGTATGACGGCTTGATTGGGCAACATGGGTTTTAGTCTACTAAAAATACGGAAAATATGGAAATCCTTTTATTTTCACGGTATACTATTGTCAGTGAAGTCTATACTCGGAGTCACAGGCACGTTTTCTCGAATTTTCCGCCCTGTTTTTGCAAGTGTGATGGTGGTTTTTTTGCTGCTGCTTTCTGCTTGTAGTGATTCGGGAATTTTGTTGCCGAATGTTGAGTCTGAGGATGAGGCTGTTATTCAGACCATTGCTGCGGGTACAATTTTGCAGCCGGGTGATGAGATGCCGCTGGCAGTTTTTATGGCTGATGGTTCGCGGGCTACGGTTCAGGATGTTTCCTGGCTGGATGTGCGTTTGTATTCTGCGGATGGAAGTCTCGCTGCCGATTTGCGAATTCTGGCTGAAGATCTTGCTGACTTGGACGAAATTGTCATCCCAGAAGGGATAGCCGCTGGATACTACGATTTATCCGCAGGCTTGTACCGGCAGGATGAGTTAATTGTAGAATTGAACGAGGCTTTGTTTATTACACCTGATGTCTTCGGCTTGTCTGGTATTTCAATCTACCCGTCTCAGTTTGAGCCGAATTCACAAGGTATTTTGCAGGCGGGCATACGGATTCCGGCCGGGTCTTCGATTGATCCGTTTATTGTCTGGCGTTTTGATGGCGCGGTTGCTGCCTATGGCTTACTCAGCGAGGGATATGATGAGGTTCGCTTGGATTCGCCTTCTGTGAATGGGGTGTATTCCTTGCGGGTTGATGTCTACCCAATTGCTCCGTCCGATGGCCGTCCCTATGACTTCCCTTCTCGCCGGGCACAGAGTGCTGAAATTGTTGTTTCTGATGAAATACCTGCTCGGCCGTATGAACTGCAAAATCCATCCTCCTATTTTTCTCTGCTGCGTTTGAATGGAAGTGTTCGTGATATCGGGGCGCGAATGGATTTACAGCAGTCGCCGGCGTCATTTCGAACTGAAGGCATTCAGCCTGAGCTGGAGATAGTGGACGGCCGACTGGGTTACAGCTTGACCGGAGGAACGATTTTTTATGTCGGCAGTCCGGTGGTTCCGTTCCGGCACGGAGGGCTTGCGCCCTTTACGGTTACATTCCGGGGCCGTTTTGCGGCTCCCGAAGATGAATCGGTGCATGAAGAGTTTTTGTATAGCCAGGCTCAGGAAGATTTTTTAGATATATCTGCCCAAGATGGTTTGTTGACTGCCAAGTTGAAGTATTCTGGGGTCGAGTATGCGTTTCCTGTTTCCCGCTCAGTACTGCCAGATGGTGAATATGTACGCTTGAGCTTTTCCTTGCTGGAAGAGAATGGCTGGGTGTACGGAATGTGGCAGGTGAATGGCATTTTGATTTCGGTGAGTTCTTGGGAAATTGAGGACTTTTCTGAAGGCGATGTTGCCGGGCCTGTAAGCAGTAGATCGGAATATATTCGCATGCTTGGCTTAAGCCGAATCGGCAAGGGTATTTCGGGCATGCTGGAAGAGTTTGGCGTTTTTTTCCGCAATCCAGCTGGCGAAGCTGGTATCAATGCCTATGAGTTTAACCGGATGATGGAGCTGCAGTATGGCGGCCAGCTGATTTATGCGAAAAGTTTTCTGACTCAGCCGGAGGATGTTCGTCTTTCTGGCCCGGCGGTTGTTTCTGGTGGATATATGCAGCTTTCACCGGGAGCAGAAGTGCGATTGCCGATGGCGTTGTTTAGCGGTACAGATATTATTTTTGAATTATCACTTGCTGATTCGGATGAGGGGAGTGCGTCCGCTTCGGTGATGCTTGAGGATGAAGATGGGGCTCGCTCTTTGCCGATTGATCTGGCGGAAAGCACCAGTTTACAGGCAGGTGTGGAAAGTGGTCGGCTTGTCTTGCGACAGGGTCGGCGTGATCTGGGTGCGGCCGGAGCAGGCGCTGCACTGGTAATCCAAAATGATAGCCGCAGCAGAGCTGTGCTGAATCTCAAGCATGTTCTGGCCCGGCATGTTTCCGGTGGAAACAGCGGAAACTTATGGGTTGGTGCCGATTAACTCCCCTTAGATACAATTTTTGCAAAAAAATAGTCCTGAATAATGGATATATTTATATTCTGCGTTAATTATTGGTTAACGCGACATATGGGGGTTGTATGAAGCATGAGGTGTTTGGCCGTCGGATAGTGCTGGCGGTTGTTCTAGGTGTGGTGTTGGTCTCCGGAGCATCTGCTCAGGAGTTCTCAGAGAAAAAAGAAATAGCAATATTTGGACTCAGCTATGTGGATGTTCCATTGAGGATAGAAATTCCAGCTGTAGTACAGGAAGAATTGCAAATTGATGTAATCGTGGATGATCCGCGAAGAGGACGAGGCAGAGGGTCGAATACCAGTTATACGGTAACTGTTCAGGAAAAACGACTTCAGCTACCTTCTCCGAATGAAGTGCGATCCTCTTTTGCGCGGGCATTTGCCAATATTGACAATTCAATTCGTCAAACGTTTATGGATTTAGGGCGTTTCATTATTGTTGGTGAGACCTTTGCTTTGTCTGAAACAGAGGTTGATGAGTTTATTTCCCTTATGCGGCAGTACCGTGAAGAGGGCGCTGAGCTTCCGGAAAATGTTCGTCTTGGTCGGCAGTCTTTTACTGAAGCCGATTTTCGGCGTCTGATCAGCGGCTATGTGCTGGTTATCCCTTCAGTAAGCAATTATACCGCAGAGTTGACAGATGACGCGGAGTTCCAGGTAACAATCGAAGTAGCTTTTGCCTTCATCAACATGGAAAGCGGTGAAACCTTTGAGCGATTTACACTTGATTGTTTTGGTAGCGGGGAAAACATGGCTGCTGCTATCAATTCTGCTGTAGATGATATTCCCTATTCACTTTCCTATCGCATTCGTCAGGTTGAGGAATTCCAGATTAAGACTGGAATTACAGATCTCGTTGATAACCGTATATTGATCGAGTTTGGTGAAAACATGGGGCTTATGCCTGGTGATGAGTTCGCAATTGTTCAGATGGAACGGGTTGGAACCTATGATACCGAGCAGGAAACAGGCCTTTTGTACCTGACTGAGGTTCGGGAGAACTTTAGTTTTGCAGTGCCGATTTATGCTTCGCCCGCACCGCAGATTGGCGATCAATTAAAAGAAATTCCACGGGCAGGGGTTGAGTTTGAGATCTATGGCGGTGTTCAGTCACTCAATATGACGGGAACTGAATTGATGCCGGTAATTGGTATAAGCGCTGTTGGGTCACGGGGATTTTTCCCTGTACGGCCTATACTGCGTTTTGAAGTTCCATTTACCTTTGCCTATTCGGATTTTTCCTCGGTTGAAGGCGAGTACTATTCTCTTGGCATGTCTTTGGGAGCAGAGTATCTGCTGATTCTTGGCAAGTTGCGGGTTTCGCCCTACGCTCTTGTTGGTGCTACTTTTGGAACCTTTGGTTTGGGCGGTAGCGAAGAAGAAGAGCCAACTGGAACTTTGGGACACTTTGGTGTGAGTGGAGGTTTGCGCCTTGGCTACCACTTGAACAGGGATTCTGTTTTGTATATTGAACCGGGTTTTATGGCCTATGTTGGTTTGGACATGGCTTCAATAATTGGCCCATCGCTGAATATTGGTATCGAGTTTAAGTAAAGAAAACGGGGGATTTTTGATGAAACGAATAGTATTGCTTTTTGTTGCAGGAGCATTGCTCTTTTCTTGTGCCACCGGTGGTGGGCAGGTACAGCAGCAGGGGCGAAACGATGAGGTTGTATTTTCTGGAAACGGGGAAGGTGCTAGTCTTGGCGCTGCCATGAACTCAGCCAAGATTGATGCAATCCGCCGGGGTGTTGAATCCATTATCGGTTCTGCGGCGGCGGCTGCCAATGCGGATGAGTTGGAGCGTCAGATTTATGGCACGCGAAATCCGAATGTCTATATTCGTAATGACCAAATGGAAATTTTGCGAAAGGATAATATGGGTTCGGTCCGTGAGCCGCGTATTGTAATGGATATTGAAGTGCCGGTTCGGTTGGATGTTCTGAGGCAGACGTTGGATTCTCTTGGAATAGGCGGCGCTCCAAGCCGGTCAGCGGCGGGAACGAACTCCGGATCCGGCCGTCAGGATACCCAAGGATCGGGAAATCAAGAGGATCAGCAACAGGTTCAGCGGCAAGATTATACTTTCACCGATGATGATTTGTATGAAGGTGCGACTGAGGATCAGGCACGCTTTTTGTATCGCTATCTGCAGAATATGACCTATATGGTGTATTTTGCCGAAGATGCTCAGGCGGACAGTATGTTTTTGAATCAGGGGGTAACCCAGGCAAACGGCTATCTGGCTGAGGCTGGCTACACTTTGATCGATTCTGCGCAGATTCAGCGTTTGCAGGAAGATCGGGAAATGGTAGCTGAGGCAGAAACCATGCGCTCCATGAGTTTGGTGCAGTGGATTGCTCAAAGCTTGAATGCAGATGTGTATCTTGAGATTGATATGGAGGTTGAGGGCAGCAGTGATGGCGGACGTCATTATGGTGTTGCTAATATCACCATCAAGATTTTTGATGCATCTACTGCTCAGTTGCTGGGGTCAGTGCCGTATCGAAGTGACCGCAGTTTTAGCCGAACCAGTCAGCGGGATGCTATGAGCAATGCGGTTCAGTCTGCAGTGTATGCCGCTATGCCGGTAGCCGTAGAACAGTCACAAAACCTGCTTTCACGAGCCTTTAACCGCGGGATTCGGTATGAAATGACGCTTTTGAATACCAGCGATTCCCGCTTAATGAGCGATATTCGTCGCCGCCTGCGGCGGGAGGTTTCTGAGGTCGAAACAATTAGTCAGACCGCGGATGAAACCCGCTATGCCGTGTATTTCTTTGGACGCTTAACTGATCTTGAAGACATTATGTATGACTTGAGTGATCGGGTTGCGGGCATGGAGAATCTTTGGCTGGTGATGAGCCGGGGTAAGAGCATAACGTTTGATTTAGGTCTGTAATGGCTGGATGCGGTTCAAAATGAGCTGCATAAAAATGGGATTAGGCATTGAGAACAATGCAAAAAATAGGAGGAATTATGAAAAAAATAGTATTGGGTTTGGTTGTAGCAGCATTGCTTTTTGGTTGTGCTAGTAAACCGGCACCGCCGACAGATCAGGATAATCCGATCAATTCGTCTACCATGTCGTTTGAAATTATCGAACACAAGGGTACAGCTTTTGGTGCTACTGCTCCAGCTTGGGTTGTAAAATCATTGGAGGGCGCTTCTGCTCTTGAGCGGATGCCTGAGTATGAAGGCAAATATGTTGTTATTGCCGAGCAAACAGGTGGAAACTTGAATGCAGTACAGCGCTGGACAACTAACTTTGTTGCTGCTTCTGAGTTTTCTCGCCGTGTAAGTACCCGTGTAGAGCAATCTTTTTCTGGTGCAATGGCTGGTGATCTTGATGATGTAGCAAATTATGTTGAAGAAGTTGTAAATACCATCAGTGAAGCTACCTTCAGCGGTATTACTCAAGAAGGCGAATGGTGGGTAAAAATCCGTTGGTTTGATGAAGATGGCGATATCGATCGTGAAGAATACCGTGTTATGGTACTGATGACCATTGATCGGGATATCCTTGATGAGCAGATTCGTGCAGCTATTGAAGGCAATGTAGCAGACGAAAACCTGAACGATAATGAACAACGTGTTCGTGATATGATTCAGCAGGGAAATTACAGGTAATGTATTGGCCGCACGCTAGTGCGTGCGGCCCTTTTGTAAAGGGGCAAGTATGCAGCTTGAAAAGAAAAGTTTGAAACGCAGTGGTGTGGGTGCTGTCGTCGTGGCGGCATTTTTGTTTTTGGGAAGCTGTGCGAGCGGCGGCGGCGCTGTGAGCAACGCCCCTGATTGGGTTTTACAGCGGCCACAAGCAGATAGAGAGTACCGCTATTTTGTAGGCGCTGGTGAAGCAGCCGGCGGGAGTCTTGTGCAGGCTCAGCAGGCGGCTACGAACGCTATGATTTCGGATATTATTCGGTATATTGGTGTGGATGTTACAACCAACAGTACCGCGACAGCCCGCTCAGATTTGGAAAGCTTTGAAGCCGAATTGGTGGAGCAAGTGCAGCAGCAGGGTGAAGCGGTCGTAAGTGGTTTTGAAATAATTGATAGTTTTGTAATGGAGCGTGATGGGGCAGTTACCGTGTATCTGCTGGGTCGTTATGAGAAGGGCGCTTTGGATGAAGAACAGCGCCGTTTCAGGGCCCTCTTCCAAGAGCGTATAGACGCGGTTGATGTTCCGGCGGAGCAGGGACGCAGATTGTATGATGCCGGCGAATATGCCCGGGCTTTGCCGTTTTTACTTGAGGCGGCAGCAGCGGCCGGGGTTAGCGACATTGATAATGCGGAAATCCGCTTTGATGAGAATATTACCTTGGCGCGGCAACTGATTGAGAGCATTGTGTTTGAGCCGGTTACCAGCCAGATAAATGCCAGCCTGAATCAGGCTGTAGGCCAGAGTTTTGGAGCGATGGTGTATGCACAGCATAGAGGACAGCAAATTCCAATTAGTGGTTTGCCGGTTCGTGTTTCTTATCGGGAAGCACGTGGCAACGGTGGACGAATGACCGTTCGTACCAGCACTGTCTATACCGACGATCAGGGGGTTGCGCTGTTTGATCATCCTGTGCCGAATTTTGTGGGTAGTTCCCAGGTATCCATGACCTTGGATATTTCTGCTTCTGTTGAGCCTTTGTTGGATTTGCCTCGGCGCTATCAGGCTCAGGTGGAGGCCCTTGAAGATGCTGCGGTGGATACTGCCTGCACTATGCAGCTTGTAGTTGCCAGTGCGGCTGCGCAGGCGCCTACAGCAGTTTTGATTATGGAAATGGATGCCGACGGCAATCCATTGCCTAGCCAGGCAACCGGCGATGCCTTTCGTGCTGCCTTGCTAGCGCAGGGATTTTTTCTTGAAACACTAGATATTCCGGCATATATGCTTTCAGAGCTCTCAGATCAAGAGTTTTTGGAACTGATGCGGATTGATTATGGAGATAGCTTTGATCGGGTGATTTTTGCCCGTGTTTCCGTGCAGGAAGTTAATGACCGAAGCGGGGTTATTGTTGGTGTCGGCGGGACTTTTCAGGCGGTTGATTTGCAAAACCGACGGGTTCTGTATTCGATATCACCGTCGATTCGTGGCAGGGGGCGGAATTTGCAGTCTGCCATGCAAGCGGCTTTCCGCAGCTTAGGCACAAGTGCTGCTGAGCAGTTTTTGAATAATTTACCGTAAGGGCAGCAGGGGGCGCGGGTCGTCGGAGACGAGGCCGGTAGCGCCGGCTTGCAGCAATGCATTCGCTTCCTGTGGATCGTTTACTGTCCAAGGGATTGTCCAGCGGCGGGTTAGGCCTTTTAGCCTACTCGCCGCTTGTTTTTTGCCTGGCTTGTAGCCATCGGCTCCGCCAAGGATTCTGCCTAGTCCTGAACGAAGATACCACGGGACTTCGGTGTCGTTGGAATAAATGATTGCGGTTGCAAGTTCCGGCATATTGCGGCGGAAGCGGCGCAATTCCAGTGGATTAAAAGAAGAAATTAGGATGGGTGCAGCTGGGCGAACTTTTCTTATGACTTCTGCTACTGCTGGAGCAAGCCCTCTGTCCTGGCTTTGACCATTTTTCAATTCAATATCAAAGTACAATTCGTTGCCAAAGTTTGCTAAAACATCTTCCAGCAGAGGGATGCGCTGGTCGCAAAAGCGGGCGTCCTTATGGCTGCCGATATCGGCGGTGCAAATATCTTTCCATTTGCTTTTTTCAATATGAAGCGGGCTATTAGCAATGCGCTCTAATGTGTCATCGTGAAAAACCACAATCTTTTCATCAGACGTGATGTGAACATCCAGTTCGATGCCGGGAAGGCCGGCGTCTTTGCAAGCTGCAAATGCCGCCATGCTGTTTTCCGGATACTCGGTTTGTAAACCCCGGTGGGCAAATAAAAGCGGGTACATGTCGGCATGAAATCCTGTTGGCATTCGCATAGCATTTCTCCTTGGCGGAAGTATACCATCTGGTACAGAGAACCGCAATTTTGTACTATGACCTATGGCAAAAAGTGTTTCCTTATCAGAAGATCTCATTGCAGCGGTAGCTACTCCTTTCGGCGAAGGAGCGATTGGGATTATCAGGCTTAGCGGCGCCGGTTGTGTAGATGCGTGTGCAGCTGTATTTTCCCGTCCTGAACGCTTGCGGGGCTCAGCTGGGTATCGGGTGCATCATGGTTTTTTGCAGGACCCGGAAGTGGGAGATCAATATGATGAAGTGTTGGTGACAGTCTTTCGTGCGCCCTTTAGTTATACCGGGCAGGAATCTGTAGAAATATCTTGCCACGGGAGTGTAGCTGGTTTGCAAGCCATTATGGCTTTGTTACTGCGAAATGGATTTCGGCAAGCAGAGCCGGGCGAATTTACTTTGCGTGCTTTTTTAAATGGAAAAATGGATTTAACCGAGGCTGAGGCGGTGCAGGAAATTGTGGCTGCGAAAACCAGAACAGCTCATTCATTGGCTCTTTCGCGCCTGACAGGATCTGTTTTTGAACGCATTGATAATCAAAAGCAGAAACTTGTCGAATGTATGGCGGCAATTGCTGTCCAACTGGATTATCCGGAAGATGAAATCGACGCTGTTGAGTTATCGGTAGAATTGCTTGACGATGTCTGGAAAGAATTGGCAGAACTGGCGGCAACATATCGCAGTGGGCGTTTGTATCAAGAAGGGATTCGAGTTGCCCTTGCCGGCCGGACAAATGCTGGTAAATCAAGCCTTTTTAATTTGTTGTTGCGAGAAGATCGAGCAATCGTTTCCGACCAACATGGTACTACCCGGGATTACATCGAAACTCTGGTAAATATTGATGGCCTGCCGGTTCGACTTTTTGATACTGCTGGTTTGCGGCTTGCTGCTGAGTCAATCGAGTCCGAGGGAATTCGCCGATCTGAAAAGGTTATTCAGGCTGCGACCTTGGTGGTATATGTTATCGATTCGAATCAAGGCGTGCATGCAGATGATACAAGCCAGTTGAAAAAAATTCAGGAAGCTGGAATCCCATGTATAGCGGTGTGGAATAAAATTGATGTTGCCGCGGGGGAAAAGGCCACAGTTGGAAGTGATTCGTTGAATGGAATTTTGGAAGATACTCAGCCTGTGTATATGAGCGCTCAAACAGGGGAAGGCTTGCAGGATTTGCATCGTGCAATAGTGGGTGCAGCTGGGGCAGGTCAGATGGACTCTTCTTCGGTAGTAATAGATTCTGAGCGTCAGCACGTGCTGTTGCAGCGGGCAATTTCAGGTCTTGAACAGGTAAAACAGGATATCGCGGATCAGGAGCCCTTGGATGTTGTTGCGCTTGATTTGCAGGATGTTTTAGATGCCTTGGGAGAAATTACCGGCGAGGTATTTACCGAAGATATCTTGGACAAAATGTTTGCACGTTTTTGCCTGGGGAAATAAGCAAAAGATCTTAGGAAATAGGCGAAACACAGTCTTTATGATATATAAGTATTATGAAATATGATGTGATTGTTGTCGGTGGCGGGCATGCGGGCATTGAGGCTGCGCTGGCTCCGGCTAGAATGGGTTTTGAAGTTTTACTGGTCACTCAAAACCTGGATACAATTGGCCGCCTTTCCTGTAATCCTGCAATCGGTGGATTGGCAAAAGGAAACCTTGTGCGAGAAATAGATGCACTTGGCGGAGAGATGGGGCGTTTAACAGACGCCGCCATGATTCAATTTCGAATTCTTAATCAGAGTAAAGGGCCGGCTGTTCAAGCGCCGCGCGCACAGGCGGATAAGTTTTTGTATCAGGCCCTGGCAAAAAAAGTTCTGGAAGATGAGCCGAACGTGCATTTATTTCAGGACTGTGCTACAGGCTTGCTTATCGAAGATGGCGTGATTTGCGGAATAGAAACCGAAAGGGGACATTCGTTGGAGTCCCGGGCGGTTGTGGTCACTACCGGCACTTTTCTGAATGGCATGATTTTTATTGGCGATTATGCCCAGAGTGCGGGGCGTATTAGTGAGCCGGCCGCCATAGGCCTGGATGTAGCGCTGAAAAAGGCGGGTTTTCGCATAGGGCGAATGAAAACCGGAACCCCGGCTCGTGTTGCCCGGAGTTCGCTGGATTTTTCCCGCATGGAACGCCAGGATGGCGATGAGCGGGTTGTGCCTTTTTCCTTTGAGCATGATTTTGTTGATCGACCTATGCGACCCTGCTATATAACCTATACCAATGAGCGTACTCACGAGGTATTGCGGAATAATATGAGCCGCTCCCCGCTGTTTTCGGGGATGATAAGCGGGGTTGGCGCGCGTTATTGTCCGTCGATCGAAGACAAGGTTAAGAAATTCCCCGACAGAGAAAAACATCAGGTGTTTGTTGAGCCGGAAGGCCTGGACTCGGAGGAAATGTATTTAAATGGCATTTCAACATCCATGCCCGAAGATGTTCAGCGGGATTATATTCATACCATACCTGGTTTGGAAAATGCGGAAATAATGCGTCCCGGCTATGCCGTTGAGTACGACTATGTTGACCCTACGCAGTTATTTCCTTCTTTGGAAACAAAGCTGGTACGAGGCTTGTATCTTGCTGGTCAGACAAATGGGACATCTGGCTATGAAGAAGCGGCGGCTCAGGGGCTGCTTGCAGGAATAAATGCAGCGCTATCTTTGCAGGGGAAAAAGCCCTTGGTCTTGACCCGTTCAGATGCCTACATCGGCGTGTTAATTGACGATCTTGTTACAAAGGGAACAGAAGAACCGTACCGGATGTTTACCTCTCGTGCTGAACACAGAATAAATCTTCGCTATGACAGTTGTGATTCCCGCTTATCTCAACTGGGATATGATGTAGGCTTGCTGCCGGCGGAGCGCTACAGGGAGTTTGTAAAAAAACAGGAAGGTGTTGAGTCCATCAAAAAAGTGTTGGCGGAGCGCAGAATCAAACAGGATGATGTTGGACCTGGCAGGCGTTTGAGTGAGACGTTTTTAGCTGATAGTCTGGGCAAACCTTTGGAAAAGATACTAAAAGACCCCAAAATTTGCATTGAAGATGTGGCAGAATTGGATTCCCGTCTAAAGCAGCCGGAAACCTGGCTGCGTCAGGCAGAGTTGGATATAAAATATGAAGGCTATGTGGCGCGGCAGGCTATTCAAATTGAACGCTTTCAAAAAATTGAAAAAATAAGTATTCCGCCGGATTTTGACTTTGCTTCCATCGAAGGTATTTCAAACGAAGCTCGGGAAAAATTGCAAAAGATACAGCCCCTATCAGTTGGCCAGGCATCCCGGATAAGCGGGATCCGCAATTCAGATATTGCCGTATTGATGGTGGTTTTTGGTCGGGGAAGGCAAAAGGCGGTGGCCAAAAGTGAATAAACGCATGCTTCAGCTTCTGGAAGAGGGGCTTGAGACGCTGGGCGTCGGGCTTGATTCCCGGCAAATGGATGCCATTTTGCTTTTTGGGCGGGAACTTGAATTATGGAATTCGGTAATTGGGCTGACAGGGGCAAAAGGTGAAGAGTTAATTCAAAAACACTTTTTGGATTCCCTGGCAGCAGTGCCCATTATTCAGGAATTTGTGAATTGTTGTGGCCCACAGTTAGTAGATTTGGGCGCGGGAAATGGTTTTCCGGGTATTGTGCTGCAAATTGCTATTCCGGAATTGAATGTGACACTGCTTGAGCGCTCGCAGAAGCGTTGCGGTTTTTTGCAAAATGTGGCCGCTCTGCTTCCGCAGTTTCAGATACAGGTACAGCAGCAGGATCTTTCGCGTTTGCAAGGAAACTATGATATTGTGACTAGCCGAGCATTCCGCCCCTTACAAGACGATATTGTTGCAGATATGAAGCGGATAACAAAAAAAGGTGGCGTGTGGGCCCTGTACAAAGGCGATCCTGCGGCTGCACAGCTGGAAGCAGAATCCGCCGGGCTACAAACAGAGTTGATGGATATTCAGGTTCCAGGCTTGGAGGCGAAGCGCTGCCTTGCAGTTTTTCGCTGGTAGAAGGCCGAATACCTCTGACAAAAGCCTCTAGCGGGATGGAAGTTTCCGCAGCCGCTTTAACAGCTCATCTTTTGAAATGAGGTCAATCAATCTTGCTTCCACAAATGCCGTTGCGCCTTCGGTGAATTGACCGGCAGAAAAGCACAGGCCCCGTCCGGCCTTCAGTTCCTTGATTCTGCTATGGAAGTCACGCAGCATAAACTCACCAACCTGGCCAGTAGCCCGGATGTAGCGGAAAAGAATAACATCTACCCACTTGCTGGTTTCAACTTCTGCAAGAATGTCGGCATACTCGCTACGCTGAACACTGATGTCGGTAATTTTTGTTTGGCTTTGCGGGAAAAAGCTAGATGATAGCTTCCGGCACAGGGTGACAAACTCTGATGGCGGGGCCATGAGGTAGGTTTGCAGGTTACGGTTTTGATGCAGCTCTGATGCCGATGTTATTTGAGATTGAACATCCTTATAGCGCGGGTTTATGGCACGGATTTCGTGCAGCAAGGGCAGTGCTTTATCAATTTCCTGGTTTCTGGTGTAGGCATTTGCCAGCCGGTATTTTAATTCAAGTAATATTTCGGTTGGGATTTTTTCGTGGCGCAGACCTATCTCAAAGTCCAGTTGTGCCTGATCATATTTTCGGAGTTTCGAGTTGATGGTTCCGGCATACAGTGAGCTTTGAGGACCCCATGTTGGATCAGGACGAAGATGGGAAAAAATCCGCAAAGCCTTGTCGTTGTTTCCACCTTCAAAATAACATTGTGCAATAAGAAACATTGAGGCTTTGTCTTCTGGTTCTGCTTCGACAACCTTATTTAAGCGGGTAAGGGCATCATGGAATTTTTTTGCCTTGGCAAAAGACTGGCCCAGGTAACGGCGGGTGTCCAGATGTTCAGGGTCCTGGGTTTCTGCCGCCCGTAGAAGCAGAATCGCTTTTTCATAGCTTTTGCGCTTGAATTCCAGAAAACCAAGATTGAAGTTTACGTCGAAGTTGTCTGATTCAAGGGTTCGGGCAATAATCAGGTTTTTATATGCATCTTCATAGCGCTGCAATTTTATTGCCGCCAGTGCACTGCGTAGGGTAACCTGAAATTCGGGTATTTCCGGATAACTGGGGGAAAGTTCAATAAGTATTTCGTAGGTGCGAAATGCTTTTTCCCAGGACGCTTCATTGAAATACACATCTGCCATGATCATCAGAGAATCCGGATCTTTGGGGTTTGAGGCAAGTTTCTTTTTTGCCTCGCGCATTAAGGTTTCAGTATCCTTGTGCCGTTTCTTTTTTTTCTTGCTTTTGGAGGATGATTTGTCCCCATCCATCTTGCGCATGAAAATAGTTGAAACGATGAGCAGAATACCAATAAACGCTGCTAAAAGTAGAATAAGTATTGTTGTAGCCACGTTTATATTATCTTTCGCAGAGCGGTTAGATGTCAATTGTTGCAGAAAGAAAAAATCGTGTATACTATGGTATGAGACCCCAGTCAGGGAGGAAACGTGGCATATATCGGAATAAAAACGGCTGATGGCGGATTCTTTCGTGTGTGTAAGGAAGAGACGACCGCAAAGAAGCGGGTAAGGCTCGTCCCTGCGCGTGAAGATCAAACAAGCGTACAAATTGATTTGTTTCGTGGCGATACGGAACGAGTGAATGGCGCTGAGTATATTGGAAGTTTGCTACTTGAAGAGGTGTCTCCTGATGCCGACGGGGAAAGTAAACTCGATCTTATTTTGGAGTTGGACGCGGAAAAGAATTTGCATGCAACTGTGAATGATGTTGGCAGCGGGAGTTATCAAAGTTTCTCTGTAAACCTTGATGCCCTTGATGAAGCAGGCGGATATGATATTCCAGATTTCTCTCTTGATGATGATCAGATTGATGATGTTACGGTCGAAAGCATCCACGATGACTTAGATGATTTTTCTGCAGTGGATACAAATAGTGAAGCATCGGAAGAATTTGAGCGGGAGCTTGAACAGGGACTGCTAGAAGATGATGATGAGCTGGCAGATACCGATTTTCCTGATGCCCCTCAGTTTGATTCCTCCTACGGGGAGCAGGATGCCGCAGGAATGGGTGATTATAGTCTCGATAGCGATGAGGATGAAGATGAGTATGATGATGAACAGGGAGAAGAAATCCAAGTTCGAAAAATTCATCCGCTTTTGCTGGTCGGGATTATTTTGATTGTGCTTGCAGCGCTTTTGCTTTCGGCTTTTGGAATCTTCTTACTTATTCGCGGCGGAACGCAACCGCCTTTACAAGCCCTTCGCCAGACAGTGAGTGATCTGTTTGTGTGGGGACTTGTGCTTGGATAGGCAAGAATTTTGATGAAAAGAGATATGTATTCTGTACCTTCGGCTGCCGTAATTGCGGCGGCCGTTTTCTTTTTCCTTTTGGCAGGTTTTTCTTCTTGCAGCGGGGTTTCTGCTCAAAGTTTTGACCCGGAAACTGCAATTGAGGATGTGTACTCTGGAAGTAGAAGCCTGGCAGAGGTGTGTCATAATTCTTCCAGGGGGAACGCCTATGTTCTTGCCCGCTATTTTGAAGAACATATTGAGCAGGTTCAGCCAATGTGGGAATCTGCCGAAACAGGCCCTGGTTTGGCAGATATTCTGTTTTATTCGCTTGAACATGAACCTGCTCCCTTTGGAACTGAGGCCGGGATATCTTTGTTGAAAATGCTCTCTCCTGATACAAATGCAACTTTGATGGAGAGGGCAGCCAAAGAATTGCAGCATAGGTTTGATAGATATTATTTAGCTGAGCGGGCAGTTGCAGAAGCATGGTATCGGCTAGAGCAGGACAGAGAGCTGGGGCGGGCGCTTGATCGCCTTGAGCGTTTTCCAGAGGCCGAAGCGGATGCGGAAGTTCTATTGTGGCGCATTGTTCATGCCTGGCGAGTTGGTTCGGGAAAGCTCGGACAGTATTTAAATCGATTTTTAGTGGATTTTCCTGCCGGAGATGTCCATTGGCGCTTAGAGCGCTATGTAGCCCATCATCAGTATTTTATGGGGACAGTCGATATGCAGGTTTATGCCTTGCTTCAGCAGAAGGCTCTTGCTTCACAGCGGCAGCTGGGGGTGAGTGGAAGTGTGTATTTGAAGATGCCCTGGCCTGAAATGAGTCAGCAGATATTTGATGATGTATATATTGTTGCCGGAGTTTCAGGAACCCGCGCAGCAACCGCAGATGAATTACAAAGCCTCGCGGCACAATCGGAGCCATTGCAGGCGCTTTTTGCCCAAAGAACGGCCGGGCGTTTATTGGTTCGGGCCGGAAGAATGTACGATGCAGAACGGGCTTTTGAAACGGCCGCACGGTATGGCAAAGAGGTGGCTGAGGTTCAAAGCGGAGATGAGGAAAGCCAGGCCTTTTGGCAGTATCAGCAGGCATTGGTCTCCTGGTTGGATTGTGCATTTTTTCGGGGCGCAGAAAACGGTATCCGGGTGCTGCATTTAGTAGCCGAAGATTTGCAGAGTTATGGTGCAGTACAGGCGCGTTTGCACGATACTGTTTCGAGTCTGGTTAGAGCTGGTCAGTGGCAGGAGATCAGTAGTATTCAACAAGCCTTGCCAAAGAGTGCGCTGCCTGGTTTGCAGGCTCGGATGGCATGGATTTTGGCAGAAGCTGTTGCAGAGGGTGTGTTTGAGGGGCCGTCTCGGGAGGATCTATTACAGATAGCTTCCGACCAGCAGGAAGATGTGTATTATTATTTACTGGCATCAGCGGCTTTGGGCGAACAAGACCTGATCCCGGCATTAATAGGTGAAGAAGCTGGTGATCCGGATGACTTGGTGTATTCCGGGCGAGAATACAGGGAATGGGCGGCTGCTGTCTATGAGGCAGGATTGCTTGATGAAGGATATTCAGTGGTCCGTGAGGCTATGTCAGTTTTTAGCCCGCAAATGGTGGCACAGTATGCAGACCGGCATTATGAAAGTGGACAATATATTCAAGGAATGCGCTTGCTTGATCGGGCAGTCTATGTCCATGGTGGAAGCCGGTTTTCTGAAGAGACGTTTCGCAATCGGTATCCCCGTGCATTTCAGGATGAGATTCAGCTTGTGATGGATCGCTATAAAATGAACGCACCAGTGTTTACTGCTTTGGTTCGAGAAGAAAGCTATTTTGACCCTGATATCCGTTCCTGGGTTGGTGCCCACGGCTTAACACAATTGATGCCGGGTACAGCCGCGGATATGGCTCAGTTGTTGCGTTTGCGCAATCCGGATTTAAGTGATCCGCAAACCAATCTGACTATAGGCGGTTTGTATTACAGTCGCTTATTAGCGCGCTTTTCTGTACCGGTGTATGCATTGATTGCATACAATGCTGGGCAGGGAAGAATGCGGCGCTGGATTTCCGAGGGCTGGGCTCCAAGCAGTATTTTACTTCATGAGGGCCTTCCTTATGAGCAAACCCGCCATTATGTACGAAAAATCACCGTTTCGGCGGCACATTATGCCTGGTACTATAATCAGACTCCCTTTGAGGAATTGCTTTTTTATCTGTTTCCTGATTTCAAGACTTATTGAGGCCGCCGATTTCGCCGATAGTTCGGAATAGGAGGGTTCCGTGAGCGATACTCAGGCCAAAACCGAACAGAATTCATATGCCTATACTGCCTTACTTGCAGCAGCAGGAGCCTTGTTGTTTTCCTTTGTGCTGGCCCTGTTGCCTTATCAGAAGATGGGCTTTGGGGTGATTTTAGCGGCACAGCCGGGACAATTTCTGTATAACAGTTTTCATTATGCCGGCTTCTTTGTGCCGGTGTTCTTGTATATTGCAGCGGCTGCCTTGCAGTCAAATCCATTCAGGCTTGACTGGTTAATAATTGCTGCCTCGGCAGTGATCCCCATGGGTTCATTGGCTGTGGCATTGAGAATCATTTTTGATGCTGCTGTTTCTGATTCTTGGATTACCGCAGCGATGGTGGAATCCCTTGGGGCGGATTTTGCGGTATTTGCTTCTGTTGTTTTTACCCTTGGCGCGGCATTTTTTGTGTACCGTTTGGGTGCGTTCTTTCGGCCGGTAGATGGTGGTGATGGGGTTCATGTGAAACCTTCGAGTCATTTGGCCACTCCTGCGTTTACCCGCTTGGCTCAGTCGTTTGGGATGCAAGCACCCGGGATGGGTGCAGCGGAATCAGGCGTAGGTTCGGCGGCGGGCACAGGTCCTGGCGCAGAAGGCGCGGGTGGCGCGTATGCGGACGCTGGTGTGGCTGAGGCGGCTGGTCCTGTAGGTGCGGGTGACGCGCCCGGGTCGGCAGGCGCGGCTGAGGCTGGTGCGGGCAGCGCTGGAGCGGCAGGCGCGGCTGAGGCGGCCGGAGCGGCGGTAGCGGTCGGAGCGGCGGTAGCCCAGCCGGCGGCTGCAGAACTGGCGGAAGCGGCGCATGCAGGTGAGAGCGCTATGAAAGCAGCACAGGCGGCAGAGAATGCTGCGCGGGCCGCAGATAGTGCTGCTCAAGCGGTGCAGGCGGCGCAGGCCGTGCAGGCGGCGCAGACAGTGCAAGCCCTGCAAGCGGCTCAGACAGCGCAGGCTTTGCAAGCTACGCAGGCAGCTCAGGCAAGGCAGCTTGAGCCAGGCATGGGAGCTGACCACGAAGCTCCTGCAATTCAAATGGCTAATAATTCACCACAAGCAGTGCATATCAATCTACCGGCTAATTCAACAGAAAAGG
>CAYNNU010000013.1:0-21458 GCA_964398645.1 uncultured Spirochaeta sp. | reverse complement strand
TACTAAGTGTGCCTACTACTACTACTACTATTATTTATATATAATAGTATTAATAGGAAAGGAGAAAAGAATGAAGTTTACCTGCGACAGAGATGTATTGATTAAAGAAATTACTACTGCCCAGGAAGTTATATCTTCCAGAAATGCATTATCAATTCTTTCTAATGTTCTTTTGCAAAATGAAGATAATACCCTTACTATTCGTGCTACCGATTTGAAAGTTAGTTTTGAAACAAAACTTCCAATTGATACTCTTGAATCAGGTTCAACTACAGTTTTTTGTGACAAGTTTTTAGGAATTCTTCGTTCCATGCCTACAGGTATTGCAACCTTTGAAGAAAAAACAAATGGTACTTTTTTTATTCGTAATCGTGATGGGAGTATTGATTTCAAGTTAAAGAGTATTGAATCATCCAAATTTCCTGAAATCCAAGTATTAAGCAATGATCATTTTTTTCATTTTCCCCAACGTGATTTTATAGAAATGGTATCTCAAACTGTATTCGCTGTTTCGGATGATGAAACTCGATATTTCATGAATGGCGTATATATGGAAAAAAATGGCGATCAATTAGTAATGGTAGCTACGGATGGACGAAGATTATCATTTATTGGTACTCGTCCTGAAGTTGATACTCCTGATTTTCCTGGAGTTATTGTTCCACCCAAAATATTAAATATGGTTAAAAAATTAGCAAGTGGAGAAGGGACTCTTCAAATTGCAGTACATGAAAAAACCATGTATATCATTTTTGAAAATCAGCGTTTAACATCAACTTTGATTGAGGGCACTTTTCCAAATTACAGACGGGTAATACCAGAATCTCAAGATCATAAAATTCTTGTGCAAAAACATGATTTTGAAGAAGCATTAAAAAGGGTAAGTTTATTAGTTGAAAAATCACATAGAATTTATTTGGATATTCAAGGCGATGCTCTTACTATTCGTTCTGAAGAAAATGAATTTGGTGTAGCAAAAGAAACAATTCCATGCCAATTTCAGGGAGATGAAATAACGATAGCATTGAATTATCGATATCTTGCTGATCCTTTACGTGTTATGGATTGCAAGGAAATTGAAATTCAATTTACTGAAGCCAATAAAGCATTAACAATTTTTAGTATACCGCATGATAATTACAAGCATATTGTAATGCCCATGCAACTTGATTAGTTCAATGAAATGTCATTATCACAATTACGTTTATTTCAATTTCGAAATATAGTAGATGAAACACTACAATTTGATAAAAAGAATATTTGTTTTGTTGGCCCAAATGGACAGGGAAAAACAAATATTTTGGAAGCTGTATATTTATTAAGTTATGGATCCAGTTTCAGAACAAATCAAGATTCAATTTGTATTCAATATCAATGTTCTGAAATGGCAATATCTGGAATATATAAGCGGGATGAAATTGCTCAAAAAATAGATATTCGAATTCAACAAAAGAAAAAAGAAATACGGATAGATGATTCAATTATTTCAGATAGAAAAGAATTAGTTGGTTTAATTCCAAGTATTGTTTTTTGTCATACTGATATTGAGTTTGCTGTTGGTTCACCAGAAAGACGACGCTGGTTTTTTAATCAAACAATTAGTTTAATAGATCCTGAATATATCAATGAATCACGAATGTATTCACGAATTTTACGAGAACGGAATCAAGCCTTAAAAATACAGCAATATGATATTTTAGATATGTATGATGAACAGCTTGTTCGGGTTGGAATTTCGATTCAAAAAAAGCGGCAAAAAGTTGTACAGGCATTTAATCAAATTTTTTTAGATATGTTTCCTGGATTAGTGGATATACAGAGCCAATTTCAATTTCTTACAAACCTCAATGGAAAGAAGATCTTACAGAAGAAGAAATTAAAAAAACTCTTTTGCAGCGTAGAAAAATAGATAAACAAATGAAAACAACGACCTGTGGTCCTCATCGTGATAAATATATGTATATGCAAAATTCCAGAGATTTTAGTATTTCAGCAAGTACTGGACAATTGCGCTTATTAAGTTTGTTGTTACGAACGGCACAGGCTCAATATATTTCTAAGGTGTATGTATTAAATCCGGTTTTATTGATTGATGATGTCTTGTTGGAATTGGATTCAAAGCGACGAAAAGAATTTATGGCCTTATTACCAGAATATGAACAGGCTTTTTTTACTTTTTTACCAGATGAGCCTTTTTCAGAATATGTGGGAAATGATAGAATGGTATATAAGGTTCAAAATGGAAGATTCACATATTGAAAAAGCTGGTACATTACTTGGTGGATTGATAGAAAATTTAGGCAGTGAAGGGAAAAGTATCGTTGATGTCTTTCAAAACTGGAAAGACATTGTTCAGGATATTGATATTGCTTCTCATAGTTCAATTCAGGATATATATAATGGAACTGTGTATATTACCGTAGATCATTCTGCCTGGATGCAATTATTGCAGAATAAAAAAGCCTTTGTTTTACAAAGAATGCAACAAAAATATCCTAATTTACATATTCAGCGAATTGTAATTAAAATTGGAGAGTTGAACCGGCAAAACGAAGTGGTTAGAAAAAAACAGGAAATAAAAAATACGGAAAAACCAAAAGAAAACAAGCCTTCAGCATCATTATTAGAATCATTGGAACGTTTACAGAAAGCCATTGATGAACATGAATAACTTGACACATTAGTGCAGCTTATCTATACTGCACGTCCGCTATGTTTTGTTGCGCTAAAAAGCGCACCGTAGCATCTGAATAATGCATTTTCTTTAAGGAGTAATTCCATGAAAAGGACATATCAGCCCAGTCGGGTAAAACGAAATCGTAAGTTTGGTTTTCGCGCCCGAATGAAAACAAAAGGTGGTCGTTTGGTGTTAAAGCGTCGACGTGCCAAAGGGCGAATCAAGTTGTCTGTTGCGGATGAAAAGAAGCCTTACTAGGGCTGAGATTATTAGATCACGGCAGGATATTCAAAGAGTATTCCGCCGGGGAAAACGTATACAGTGCAACGGACTCAGTCTGATAATACAATCCAATCATCTCGATTTCTCACGCTTCCTTTTTTCGACAGTGCGCAAGTTCGGAACGGCAATAGGCCGGAATCGAGCAAAACGCCTGGCGCGGGAAGCAATTCGTCTTCATAAGCAACGGATTAAACACGGATATGACATAGCTGTTGTACTGTATCCTGGAGAATATACATATCAGGATCGGGAGCAGGAAATTCTACGTGCTTTAGAAAAGTTCGGATGTGTAGTTGAATAAATAGGGGAGTCAGATTATGGAAAAAAATACACTTATTGCAGTTATTCTTTCGGTAATTGTAATAACGGCAAGTTTTGCTATTCAAGGAATATTATTTCCTCCAGATACAACACAAGTTGAAAATCCACAGTTTAGTGGAGAGCAACTTCCACAAGCCGGAGAAAATGAAACTGGTTCTGGTTTTCGCAGTCAGCAAACTATGAATCAGGCAGAGGAACAAACACAGATAATCGCATCTGTTCTTTCTGAACAAGATGAAATTGCATCAGATGAAATTGTAACCTATCAGAATGATTTCATTCGGGTTTTGATTGATCCTCGCGGAGCCCGGATTATTTCTTTACAATTATTGCAATATGAAGATGCCGGTAGCCCCCTTGAAATGGTTGTGTGTAGCCAAAATGGTCCCGCCGCTTTTGACATATCTTTTGGTGGTCCCAATCAGCCGCCGGTTCGGGATTTGTTTATTCAACAGGAAACAAGTGATGAAAATGTGCTGGAGTTTTACCGGGATTTTCAATTTCAGGGAGAAGCTCCGTTTCGGTTGATTCGGCGCTACCGTTTTGTTCCTGGAGAATATATTTTTAAGGTAGAAACAGAATTACAAAATAGTGTGAATCAGTTATTACCCTTACAACAAGATGGCGTTGCGTACACATTACATTATGGTCCGCAAATTGGACCGAATTTTGAAAATCTGGATGGGCGTAGCGATTTTCGTCGTTTTGTATATTTTGATAGAAAACGGCACGATGAAAAATTGGATCAAGGCGAGTATTTCGAGCTTACCGAGCGGGTTCGCTGGGCAGGTATAAATGGAAAGTATTTTGCAGCAATAGCAATTCCTGGATCAGCAGATTATCAAATTATTTTTGATACCCGGGGATCATCTCCATTATCAGAATCCCATAGTATGTATTTGGTTCGACCGACAATTAGCAGTGCAACAAATGTTGATTCAGTAGTTTTTTATGCCGGTCCCAAAATTGAGTCTGTGATGAACCGTTATGATCGGGCGGAAAATAATGCGCTTGGTTTGTCTGGTTTAGATCTGGAAGAGGTACAGGATAGCCGCATGCTAGGCTGGTTTGAAAAAATCTTGAAGTCTTTGCTTGATTTTATCTATGGGTTGATTCCAAACTATGGTGTAGCCATTATTATTATGACGATTTTAGTGAAACTCGCTTTATGGCCGCTTACCAAAAAGAGTTTTGAGTCGAATGCAAAGAGTCAGGCCTTGCAGCCAAAAATTGCTGAACTGCGGGCTAAATATTCAGATAAACCGGAAAAGTTAAACGCTGAAATGATGGAGTTATATCGCAAGGAGGGAGTAAATCCTCTTGGTGGTTGTTTGCCAATGTTGTTTCAGATGCCCCTTTTGCTGGCGATGTTTGGCTTGTTCAATAATGATTTTGATTTACGTGGAGCCACATTTATTGCCGGTTGGATAGGAGACCTTTCTTCGCCGGAATCAATTTTATATTTTGGTGATTTGTTTAAGCTGCCAATTTTGGGCTGGACGGATATCCGCCTGCTGCCAATTATATTTGTGCTTAGTCAATTATTATTCGGCCGCTTTACTCAGCCGGCAGGTACAGGTTCAAATTCACAAGCGAAGATGTTAACGACATTTATGCCGATTATGTTCTTCTTTATTCTGTATAATATGCCTTCCGGATTGTTATTGTACTGGATTGTGACAAATATTTTGTCGGTAGTGCAGCAAGTTGGAACTACAAAATACAGGCAGGGTCATCCCCAGCATGAAAATACGCAGGAGAAAAAATAAGAATGAGTACGAATTCATATGAATATGAAGGCAAAACTGAAAAGGATGCTATTGAAGCTGCGGTAAAGGATTTGCAGCTTGGTCGTGATGCATTTGATGTAGAAATAATTGAAACGCAACAGGGCGGTTTTTTGAACCGGGGAAAGAAGGTAATTATCCGTGTGCATGTACACGGAGATATTTCTGTTAAGAATGATGTGGTGCGTGCGCAGGCCGTTTCGTCTTCAAGTTCGGAACGCGATTATGATTATGATCCTGGTGATCCAAGTGCTGAGTTTGAGCAAACCATTCTGGATTTTATGCGGACCTTAACGCAAAAAATGAACTGTCCAATGGAGCCAGTTTTGGCCTACAGGGAAAAGCATAAAATTGGTATCCGTTTGGATGGAGATTATGCTGGAATTATTATTGGGCGGAAGGGAAAAAACCTAGATGCTCTGCAGGTATTGGTGAATGTTGTTGCCGGGCGCATGGCTGGAAACGAATATAAAATTGTGCTTGATACCGAGGGCTATCGCAGTCGGCGAGAAGAGCAGCTGATTCAGCTTGCTGAGCGAACAGCTGAGCAGGTGATGAACAACCGGAAGTCGCGCTTGCTGGAGCCGATGAATCCGTTCGAGCGGCGCATTATCCATACCGCCTTAAATAATATTAACGATATTGGTACGCGAAGTGAGGGGGATGGATTATTTAAGCAGGTGCGGATTTTCCATCGAGCATACGATAATTAGTTTTTTTGCGCCACAAGACAGGGGGTTAACATGGATTATCAAATTAAAGATATACAGCTTGCTGATTGGGGGCGTCGTGAATTGGATATGGCCGAAAAGGAAATGCCTGGCTTGATGGCTGTGCGGCAGACTTATGGGCCGCAAAAGCCTTTGCAGGGTGTTCGAATTTCCGGCAGTTTGCATATGACTATTCAAACCGCGGTGCTTATTGAAACACTGGTTGAACTGGGCGCCGATGTTCGCTGGGCAAGCTGTAATATTTTTTCTACACAGGATCATGCTGCTGCCGCAGTGGTTGTTGGTCCGCCTTCAGCAGGGGGTAGTGTTGATAATCCCTGTGGCGTTCCCGTATTTGCCTGGAAGGGTGAAACCCTCGAAGAATACTGGGACTGTACCCTGCAGGCTTTGAGTTTTTCTGCAGATGATGGCAGTCTGCTTGGCCCGCAACTTATTGTTGATGATGGTGGTGATGCTACCTTGTTCATTCACAAGGGTTTTGAACTGGAAAACGGTTCAAATTGGGTAAATGAAGCAAGTGAAAGCAGTGAAGAAGAGATCATCAAGACTCTTTTGAAAAAAGTACAGGTCGAGGATTCAGAGCGCTGGCATCGTTGTGTAAGCGAGTTAAAAGGGGTGAGTGAAGAAACCACCACCGGGGTAATGCGCTTAAAACAACGGGCTGCTGCCGGAACTTTGCTTTTTCCCGCAATCAATGTTAACGATAGTGTAACAAAGAGTAAGTTTGATAATCTGTATGGCTGTCGGGAAAGCCTTGTTGATGGAATAAAACGAGCAACTGATATTATGACAGCCGGAAAAGTAGCGCTGGTTTGTGGTTTTGGGGATGTTGGAAAGGGAAGCGCCCAGAGTTTACGCGGCATGGGTGCTAGGGTCATTGTAACCGAGATCGATCCTATTTGTGCTTTGCAGGCGTCAATGGAAGGCTATGAGGTACGAACCGTTGAGGAGGTTGTATCTCAGGCGGATATTTTTGTAACAGCTACTGGAAATCGCGATATCATTACAATTGAGCATATGCGCAAAATGAAAGATGAAGCGATTGTATGCAATATTGGTCATTTTGATAATGAGATCCAGGTTGCACAGCTGGAAGCAGAGCCTGGTATTCAAAAGTTGGAAGTAAAACCTCAGGTTGATAAATATATATTTGCCGATGGTCATAGCATTATCTTGTTAGCCGGTGGCCGGCTGGTGAATCTTGGCTGTGCAACCGGGCATCCCAGTTTTGTCATGAGTGCCAGTTTTACGAATCAGGCTTTGGCACAAATAGATTTATGGAAGAATCGAGCCGACTATGAAAAAACTGTGTATACCTTGAGTAAGGAATTGGATGAAGAAGTGGCTCGCCTGCATTTAGGAAAGTTGGGTGTAAGTTTAACCCGCTTGTCTTCTGTTCAGGCTGACTATATTGGCGTTTCCGTGGAGGGACCGTACAAAGACGAAGCGTATCGGTATTGATTGCTACACGAAAAGGAAGGGCAAGCATGAGGAATCAGTCTACATTGTTTACTTCAGAATCAGTTAGTGAAGGACATCCTGATAAAGTTGCAGATCAAATTTCTGATGCTGTGTTGGATGCGTGTCTGAAAGAGGATCCAGCTAGCCGTGTTGCTTGTGAAGTATATACGACGACCGGAATGGTTCTTGTGGGTGGAGAAATTACAACCCGCACCTATGTTGATATCCAGGAAGTCGCTCGCCAGGTTGTAAAAGATATTGGATATAATAATCCGGAATATGGTTTGGATTATCAATCTATGGCTGTTATGAATGTGATTCACGCACAAAGCCCGGATATTGCTCAAGGCGTCGATGGCACTGGCTTGTATAGCGGTCAGCAGGGCGCAGGCGATCAGGGAATGATGTTTGGTTATGCCTGCGATGAAACCGAACAGCTAATGCCGGCTCCTGTTACCTATGCTCATACTTTGTTGCAGGAAGCAGCTCGTTTGCGGAAAGATGGCACCTTGGATATGTTGCGGCCAGATAGCAAAAGCCAGATAACCATGGAATATGAAGATGGGAAACCAAGCCGGATTCACACGGTTGTGCTTAGTCATCAGCATCATGATTCTATTGAACGGAAAGAACTCGAGCAGGTTTTGATTCAGCAGTTAATTCAGCCGGTGCTTGCTTCGACTGGTTTACTGGATGACAAAACCATCTATCATATAAATCCTACCGGCCGCTTTGTTATTGGCGGGCCGCATGGGGATACAGGTTTAACAGGCCGTAAAATTATTGTAGACACTTATGGTGGTATGGGTCGTCATGGTGGTGGTGCTTTTAGCGGGAAGGACCCGAGCAAGGTAGACCGATCTGCCGCATATATGGCTCGCTGGTTGGCAAAACATGTTGTTGCTGCCGGACTTGCGAGTCGTTGTGAAGTGCAGCTTGCGTATGCAATCGGAGTGCCAGCGCCGGTGAGTGTTATGGTCGAAACCTTTGGTACTGCTGTAGCGCCCGAAGACCGAATCGCGACTGCCTTGCAAAAGGTATTTGATTTAACACCTGCAGGGATTGTACGGGAGCTTGATTTACTGAAGCCTATGTACCTTCCTACTGCTGCCTATGGCCATTTCGGCCGGTCCCAATTTAATTGGGAAAAAATCGATCGGGTAAAGCAATTGCAAAAAGAGGTGGGATAAATGGCTCTGCCACAAACCGATGCAGCAGTACACTTGAATTCTGCTCTTCATTATGCCGAAGTGGATATGTATTCATTGATGCTAAGTAGTTCTCGAAGTTTGCTGGATTTTGGTGATCCCGGCAGTACTTTGTTGGCTGTTCGTCATCGCATTCAAAAGATAATCAGTGTACAGCCTTCCTGCGAACATCTTGCTACATTACAATCTATTAAGCAGGTTCAGGAAGCTGAGCGTGAAGGACGTCTGAAATTTGTGCAGCCTGAAATTGGCCGGGTAAATAAAAAAAATAAACCAACGGACAAAAAAAGTCGGGAAAATTGGCCACGGTATTACCAGCAGGTCTGGGAAGAACATCCAGAATACAAGCCCGATCTTGTATTGATTAACGGGCCGTTCCCACTGGCAACGAGTCTTGAAGCTCTTTTGCATATTGGCCCCCAAACACGTCTTTTGGTACATCGGGGAATGGCAAGTCGCCGTTTTGATATTCTTTTGAACTTTTGCACCATGGAAAAAATGGTGCAGCAGTTAGGTGTTTTTCGCCCAAAATCGGAAGATCAGCAGGATAGAGAATTGCTGCAGGAATTATTGCAGCAGTTTGCATATCGACCCCGTGATTAGTCTGTAAGAAATAAACTTGAAATCTCATTGTGTGCGTGCTATGTTGTTCAATTAGTGAACAAATTTCGTTTTCGCTTTCGCAACCAGGTTCGCCGGTCGAATTTGCAAAACGAAACACAGCCCGGAATAAAAGCACACGATCAGAAATTTTTTCTGTGGATTGCCACTGGCAGAGCTTTCTCCGGATTTCCTTTCTGATAAATAGCAATGTCCATTTCACAACATGATATCGAATTAGAAACCTTGCAATTATTGCAGCAAGCCGACTCTGGCAGTCCCAAACAGCGTGATTTGGCGCGAATACTTGGCATTAGTCTTGGCATGACAAACGCGATTGTGAAACGACTAGTGGAAAAAGGTTTTTTGATGTTGCGTAAAATCAATGGTCGAAATATGCAATATGCTGTTACCCCCGAGGGAAGCAGGGAGATTGCCAGGCGCAGTTACCGCTATATGCGGCGGACAATTGGCAATGTTTCACGGTGGAAAGAAGCTATCGATTCAGTAATTCGGCAGGAAAAAGAGGCTGGAATCAGTCGAATTGAGTTGATTGGGGAGAGCGATTTGGCGTTTATGGTGGAATATAGCTGCCGCCGCCATCAGCTGGATTTTGCCTTGCAACATGCGCCGGCTTCCGGGAAAGATGAATTGCCATTGAATCATACAAAAATAATTATGAGCGAAAGCTTTGATCCGGAAAATGAAGAAACAGAAGCAGGAATGAGTGATTGCTTATTTTTGCGAAGAATAATACATAGTACAAAATAGCAAGAGGCCAGAAGATGGGAAAAACAATAGCATTGGTTGGATGTGGGCGCATTTCAAAGCGGCACATTGAAGCCATAGGGGAAAATCCGGAATTGCGCATAGAATGTGTGTGCGATATTCAAGAGGATAGAGCACGCGAAACCGCGGAAAAGCTGGGGTGCAGTTGGATTACGGATTACCGGAAACTACCGGCCGTGGATATTGTTTCTGTGCTTACTCCTTCTGGTAAGCATCCTGTGCACGCTGCAGAAATAGCTGAAACAACCGACATTCCTTACATCATCGTGGAAAAACCGATTAGTCTTACTGTGAGGGAAGCACATGAATTGTTTTCTCGGGTGAAGCAGGCAGGTAAAACCCTCTTGCCGGTGTATCAGAATCGCTATAATCCCCTGGTCGCATTTATCAAATCGATTGTTGATGAGGGCAAGCTAGGAAGGATTCACCAGTTTTGCTGTAATGTTTTCTGGAACCGAAACGATGAGTATTATCAAATTGACTGGCATGGAACTCCGGAACTTGATGGCGGGGTTCTGTATACCCAAGCAAGTCATTATGTGGATATGCTCTCGTTTCTATTTGGGCCGGTACATCAGTTTGACGGTTTTGGTGGGAGTCTGCGACGCTTGAAAACCTATGATTCGGTTTCGCTGGCTGCAGAGTTTCAAAATGGCGCTGTAGGTACACTAAATGCCACAGTCAGTACCTATCGCACAAATTATTTGACCGAACTTACACTTATTGGACAAAAAGGCACCGTTCGGCTTAGCGGCACAAATTTAAATACAATTGATTTTTGGGATGTCGAAGGAATGGAAAAGCCGGATATGGATTTCACTATCGATCATCAATATGGAAAGGGACATGACAGCATGTATTCCTATGTTGTGAAAAATCAGTGGGAGATGTTTCCGTTGCAGGAAGATGTGCTGGCAGGAATCCGCCTGATGGAACGGATGAGTTATTAGAAAGGTAGTAATGGAATAATCAATGAACGAAGAAATTGTTTTTTGCGACTTGGGCGCGCAATTGGCTGGAATGCGACCGGAAATAGAGCGTGCAATTAATGAGGTGCTGGACTCAACCGCATTTATTAACGGACCGGCGGTTCGCAAACTGGAAGATGAATTATCGGACTATGTAGGCAGTGAAGCAATTGGCTGTGCTAGCGGAACAGATGCTCTTCTTATTGCACTCATGGCTCTGGAAGTTCAGCCAGGTGATGAAATAATTGTGCCGGATTTTACTTTTATTGCAACCGCTGAAGTCGTGGCACTGCTCGGGGCAAAACCGGTTTTCTGCGATGTTGATCCGCTTACCTATAATATGAATCCGGAATGCATTGAGCCGCTTATCAGCACGCAAACAGTAGGTATAATTCCGGTAAGCATTTTTGGCCAGTGTGCAGATTTTGATGCAATCAATGCGATTGCAGAAAAGCATTCGTTGTGGGTGATGGAAGATGCGGCTCAGTCTTTTGGGGCAGAGTATAAGGGGCGGAAATCCTGTTCTTTATCTCCTGTGGCAACCAGCAGTTTCTTTCCGGCAAAGCCGCTTGGCTGTTATGGGGATGGCGGGGTAGTGTTTGCCTCGGATCCACAGCTAGCAAAAAAAATCAGAATGATTTTGAATCACGGGCAAAATAAGCGCTATCATCATGCAGTTATTGGCGTGAACGCCCGCTTGGACAGCCTGCAGGCAGCTATTGTCTCGGTCAAATTACAGAAGTTTGATCAGGAAATACAGCTGCGTCAGCAAGTCGCTGCGAGCTATTCCCGTTTTTTCGAAGCAGACCTGCATATACCAGTAGTTGCCGATTATAACAGTTCAGTTTGGGCGCAATATACCCTGCAGCATCCTGAGCGTGATGCAATTCGCGACGAATTACAGCAGCAGGGAATTCCAACGGCAGTGCATTACCCGGTCCCTTTGCATACGCAGGAAGCCTTTGCCGGTATCGCAGGGAAAACAGAGTGTCCGGTTACTGAAAAAATAAGCCGGCAGGTATTCAGCCTGCCGATGCACCCGTATTTGCCAGAACGGCAAATTGAATACATAGCACAGGCAGTATTACAAGCTGCGGGAAAATAGCATGAAAAAAACGGTATTCATTCATGAATCAAGTTATGTTGATGATGGTGCGCAGCTTGGCGATGGAACCAAAGTGTGGCATTTTAGCCATGTAATGCCCGGGGCTGTAATTGGTTGCGATTGTGTGCTAGGTCAAAACGTAAATATTGGCGGTGGGGCACGCATAGGCGACAGGGTGAAAATCCAAAATAATGTGAGCGTATACGATAATGTGATCCTGCAGGATGATGTATTTTGCGGCCCATCCTGCGTGTTTACGAATGTGGTAAATCCCCGTGCGTTTGTAGAACGTAAAGATGAATATCGGCAGACTGTAGTGCAGCGAGGTGCCAGTATTGGTGCAAATGCAACTATTGTGTGCGGGGTCACTCTCGGCGAGTATTGTTTTGTCGGTGCAGGGTCAACCGTAACCAAAGATGTTCCTGCCTACGCCTTGGTTGCAGGAGTTCCAGCGCGGCAGTTGGGCTGGGTAAGCCGTGAAGGAATTGTGTTGAATATGGATTTAATGGATACAGAGAAAAATCAGCAGCATTGCTGGAAAGATGAACACATAGAAAAAAAGGAAACAACATGAAATCACCGTATACACAGGATTTTCTGAAAAAAATTGAAGATAACACCGAAGTAATCGGCATTTTGGGCCTTGGTTATGTGGGGCTGCCCTTGGCAGTAACCATGGCGCTCAAAGGCCAGCAGGTGCTTGGTTTTGAAAAAAGCAGCGACAAAGTAGCAAAGCTCGAGCAGAAGCAGAATTACATAGCCGATGTTGAAGATCAGGATCTGGTATCAGTGGTGGAAAGCGGAAAGTTTTCAGCCACTACGGATTTTTCCCGCATTGCCGAATGTGATGCGGCTATCATTTGTGTCCCGACGCCTTTGGACCGTTTTCGCAAGCCGGATATGAAATATATTGAATCAGCCTGTGAAGAAATTGGTCGGTATATGAAAGCCGGAACCTTCGTGAGCCTGGAATCTACAACCTATCCTACAACCACCGAAGATTTCATGCTGCCAATCCTAGAGCGGGAATCGGGATTGAAGGCGGGAAAAGATTTCTATTTGGCCTACAGCCCCGAGCGGGTTGATCCGGGAAATAAAACCTATAAGACCGAAAACACCCCCAAGGTTGTGGGTGCCATGACAGAAGAAGGCCTGCAGATTGCCTTGGAAATCTATAAAAAATCGATTCATACTCTGGTTCCGGTTAGCTCACCCCGTGCAGCTGAAATGGTAAAGATTTTAGAAAACACCTATCGGCTCATAAATATCAGCCTGATGAATGAGCTTGCTTTACTTGCCGGGAAAATGGATATCAATTTGTGGGAAGTAATTGAAGCCGCCAAAACAAAGCCCTACGGCTTTCAGGCATTCTACCCCGGGCCCGGCATTGGCGGGCATTGTATTCCGCTAGATCCATTTTATTTGGAATACATTGCCAAGCGCTTTGATTTTGATCTTTCGATGATTCATACAGCCGGCCACATAGATATGCTTATGCCGCATCGCATGGCAATTAAAATCAACTCAGCATTGAATCGCCGGCAAAAAGCAATACATGGTTCACGCATCCTGTTTTTGGGGGTCGCGTATAAACCTGATATAGCCGACGAACGCGAAAGCCCTGCACTCAAGATTATGCAGGAGGTTGCAAATAAGGGTGGACAGGTAGAATATTTTGATCCTTTTATTGATGAAGCAAAAACCGAGGATGGAACGCAATATTCATCGGTAAAAGGGTTAGAAGATCTGGCAGATTATGATTGTGTAGTAATCAGTTGTCGGCATAGTCAGTTTGATTTTGCTCAAATTGAAGAGCATGCGCGCTTGGTTGTAGATTTACAGAATGCAATTGCGGAGTCTTCGGAGAAGGTGTACAAGCTGTAATGCCGGAGCGCCCTGCTTTTACTAGATTACTGGATACTGATTCTGCTGCCTTGGAAGGATGGGGCGCGTGGCTACTGGTAATCTATGTATTTTTCAGCGGTTTTGTATTTTTTGAACCCGCGCCAGCTGAATATGTATTTTTGCTTACTTTGCCCCTAGCGGGAATATTTCTTTTCCGCCGTGCAAAAGTAGTTATTGTCGCTGCGGCACTTTTCTTTGTGCCGCGGATACTAAGTGTTTTGCTGTGGCGGGCAGGCGGAGGATTGCCGGAATGGCGCTTTTTACTGATCGGCGCTTATTTGTTCATGGTGTTCTGGGTATTCTGGCTTGTGTTGGACAGGCAGCAGGATAAGCAGAGGGTGCTTCGGCGCCTGTTCATCGCCTGGACAGCGGCGGCCTTGGTAAATTGCATAGCTGGTATCTATGCTTATGTTGGCACTCAGGCGGCATGGCCCGGTGTTACGGGGTTTTTGCATATCGGTACCCGTTTGGAAGGATTCTTCAAAGATCCAAATGTTTTGGGTTCTTTTATGATAGTTCCTATCGTATATATTTTTGATTGTTTGCTATATGTCAGGCGATCAAAAAGAGCGCTGGTTTTGATTGCGATTTTTTCTTTGCTCGTTTTTGGATTGCTTGTTTCCTTTTCACGGGCTTCTTGGCTTGGTGCCTTCCTTGCGGTCTGTGTTCTGGTAGTATTTCGCTTTTTCACTGGCGGCAGGCCAGTACAGATTCGCATTGGCATTTTAATTGGTGCGGGTGTGTTAATTTTGCTAGTTTTGCTGGCTTTGAATATTCCAATCGGCGGTGGCCGAAATTTGCGCACATACTTTTTGAGCCGTATTGGTTTAGAAGCCTATGACAGCAAGCGTTTTGGGGCATGGGCCGCAGCCTTGCAGTTAGTACCGCAGCATCTGTTTTTTGGCAGTAGTCCTGGAACATTTGAACAGCAATATACAATGTCGGTTCACAATAGTTATATACGATTGCTAGTGGAAACAGGCTTGGCAGGAGTTGCCGCAACTGTATTGATGTTGGTGTATGCGCTTCGCAGGTTTTTGCAAAAAAAAATTGCAGTAGGAAATACTCAGTTTGTTTTGATAGCTGGAATAGCCGGGATGTTGGCGGCAGGCATATTTATTGATGCATTTCACTGGCGGCATTTGATAATGGCTTTGGCAATGCTTGCGGTAGCTGCGTGAAAATACTGATTATTGCGTATTACTTTCCGCCGCGCAATACAATTGCGTCTCACCGACCATATTCCTGGGCGTATTATTGGACGCAGCAAGGTCATACGGTAGATGTGCTTGTTCCGGCAGAAGTTGTAGGGGATGCCTCTTTGCAGCGGCCGAACAATGGGTTTCGCATAATTCCGGTTAAGCGTTCGTGTATACATCGATTTGTGCTGAAAAGGAGCGTTCGAGCTGGGTCAGCTGTTTCGGGAAAATTTTCAGCAAAGCCTTCGGGTATTCGCCGGCTATTAGCACGAATAAATCGCCTGAGTTTACGATATGGTATTCTTCGCGAACTGCGTATGCCCAGTTTTGCCGATGCATGGATACGGCCTGCGCTTCGCTCTGCGCAAAGAGCAGCTAAGGCGGAAAAGCAGCCGGGTTCTGAACCGGCAGTATGGGATTTGTGTATAAGCACGTCTAATCCCTATGCGGTTCATTTAATCGCTCAGAAATTGCGGATGCGGGGATTGGTGAAAAAATGGGCAGCTGATTTTCGCGATCCGTGGACAAGAAATTCATTGTATCCCGGTTTTTATGGGTTTCGAGCCTTTGAACGGCTACTGGAACGGCGGGTATGTAACCAAGCAGATACCCTGGTAACTGTTGGAAATGTGTTGGCAAATGAGTTTCGCCAGCAATTTCATGGCACGGGCAGACCTGCGCTTGTTTCCTATAATGGATATGAGCAAATTGATGAGAAATCAACTAAGCCGGTGGCCGATCTACATCTGCCGGCAGGGAAAAAGCTGATTGTATATACAGGCTCTCTGTATCGTAGTCAGCGTTCTCCTGAGCCCTTGTTTGAAGCACTTGCACAAGCAAAAAAGGCTGGGCATGTAGAGTTAAATTTGCATGTAGCTTTTGCTGGGGGCAATGTAGATAATCTTTTGCAATTGATTGAGCAATATGGAGTGAATGATTTGGTTAATTGGTATGGGCCAATATCTTATCAGCAGGCATTAAGCTTACAGCAAATGGCTGATGTATTGTTGTTTATTGAATCCGGTTTGCCGGAACATCGAGGAAATGTAACAGGAAAACTGTTTGAATATATTCGTACGGGAAAGCCTGTATGGGCTCTGGGAATAACGGAGCAGACCGAATCCTGGCAGATATTGGAAAAAACCGGCAAGGCTTGTTTGCTGAACAGTAGCGAAAAAATTCGGAAGGCCTGCATCAATCTTGAAGCTCATCCGGGAAAAGGCGGCACAAAAACGCAAGCAGTAGAAAAGCAACAAGGAATCTTGCAGTTTTCCCGGAAAAACCTTGCCCAGGATCTTTTAGAAAAACTACAGCTGGTGATAGAGGAATAGCTAAAAGAATGAGGCGCGCAATAGCATTTGTATCAAACAGTGCGGCAACCACCTATCGTTTTCGACGGGAGTTGTTTGAGGCAATTTTGGCTAGGGGCCACAAGCTTATTGTTTTTGTCCCCTGCGGCCCTACAGAAGATGAGGCGTGTGGCCAATTACGTACACTTGGCGTAGAAGTTCAACATTTTTCAATTAGTCGCACTAATTCACGTGTGTTACAGGATTTCTGGGCTTTATTGCGATTGCGGCAAAAGTTTTGCAGGTGTAAGCCAGATGTAGTGATTTCCAGTTTTTTGAAACCGCTTGTTTTTGGCTCGTTGGCCGCCGCTACTGCCCGGGTTCCACATGTGTATTCCATGGTAGAAGGTATGGGCTATGTTTTTACCGATAAAAGCGGAGGCATAGCTCAAGCGGTATTTCGCGTGCTAACCCGCCTGCTTTTGCGATTGGCCCTAGCGCAGAATGAAAAAGTATTTGTGCTTAACCATGATGATCAAAGTGAATTAGTTCAAAAAGGACTGGCAAAAAAGCAGCAGCTGGTATTTTTGGATGGCATAGGGGTTAATTTACAGGAGTTTCAAGCATCTCCAGCGCCAATAAGCCCGTTTCGCTTTGTATTTGTTGGGCGGTTTTTGCGGGAAAAAGGGGTGTTTGAATATGTTCAGGCGGCCAGAAAGCTGAAAGAAAAATATTCACATATCGCTTTTCAGATGGTGGGTGGTCTGGACGATAATCCCGGTTCGTTACGGGAAAAAGACCTGCAAAGCTGGCAAAAAGAAGGGATAGTTGAGTGGCTGGGTGTTCGCAAGGACGTTGCCCAAGTGCTTAAGCAAAGCAGTGTGTTTGTCTTGCCGTCTTACCGAGAAGGGAAGCCCCGTAGTACCATGGAGGCAATGGCCTGTGGACGGGCAGTTATTACCACCGATGTGCCGGGCTGCCGGGAAACGGTGGAGCATGGCCGAAATGGCCTTGTAGTGCGGGCTCGTAATGCCTTAGCTTTGGCGGAAGCTATGGAACAATTGATATGTAATCCGGAAAGTGTACAAAAAATGGGGCAGGCTAGTGCCGAAATGGCAAGAAAGCGTTTTGATGTACACACAATAAATGAGCAGTTTTTACAGGAAATTGCTGTTTCATAGTGTATTATTGAAAATGAAAGGAATAGGCAGATAATTTGATTTCATTACTACGGCCAAAGAAAATTGTGACTCTTTTTATCGATGTTGCATTCATGTATCTGGCTTTATATGTGGCCTTAAGTATTCGTCATTTTACTCTGGATTCAGGGGCTCGTTTTCAGCAGGGTTTGCTTCCGTTCAGTATAGTTTTTTGTTTTTATGTGTTGGTATTTTATATTATGGGCCTCTATACCTTGCAGGATCTGCGGTCGTTTTCACGACGTTTTCAAAAAACGGTGACTGCTTTTTTGCTGGCCGTTGGAACGGCATTTATTGTGTTTTACTTGATGCCAAACGACAGCTATAGCCCCAAGTCGATTCTGCTATTGCAGGCAGCAGTGTATTTTGTGTTGTTTTCTCTTTGGCGACTTGTTGCAAACCCTTTTTTGGGAATAGCCTACCCCTCTTTACGAACAGCTTTTCTCGGCTGGGATCCAAGCCTGCAGGAAATATTGACTAATCAGGATTTGCTAAAAACATATAATCTGGATTGTCGTTTATTGTATTCTCCTGAGCCGCTTCAGGTAGCAGAAGAATTGCCTATTCAACCCGATGCTGATTTACAGCATGTAGAAACGGCATTGGCTGAGCATCAATTGGACCTAGTAGTTATCAATTCCAGTATGCAGAATCATGAGCAGGTACGGCAGCTGCTATTTCAGCGGCTTTCTCCACGGGCAGTTTACATGTCTTTTCCGGAGTTTTATGAAATGGTTTTAGCACGGGTTCCAATAAATGCCATAAATCAGATGTGGTTTTTGGAGCACTTGCAGTTTCGCAATAAAGTGGCTTATGAGAAGTTCAAGAGAATTGCTGATTTTGGTGCAGCCTTTGTGGCGCTATTGATTTCTTTTCCCTTATGGCCGTTTATTGGGCTGGCAATAAAAGTAAGCAGCCGCGGCCCGGTGTTTTTTTCGCAAACAAGAGCCGGGAAAAATGCTAAGCCATTTACGATTATTAAGTTTCGAACAATGCGCACAGAGGGTAATTCCCATGGAATCACGGTGGAAGGGGATTCGCGGATTACCGGGGTGGGCGGATTTTTGCGAAAAAGCCGGCTGGATGAGTTGCCGCAGCTTATCAATATACTACGCGGGCAGATGAGTTTTGTCGGCCCGCGGCCGGAGCGACCGGAGATAATTACTGAATTGGAAAAAGAGGTTCCCTTTTATCGCCAACGCATGTTGGTTGTTCCTGGCCTTACAGGCTGGGATCAGGTGAGTGGCGAGTATCATGGGGCAACAGTAGAAGATACAAGAAAAAAATTGCAATACGATTTGTATTATGTAAAAAATAGATCAGTGTATCTGGATATAACCATTGTATTAAAAACAATAGCTACTGTATTGGGTCGGGCCGGTCGCTAATACGAGTTTAGTATGTATAAACAAGACAAAGAGGATTCATGAAGAATATTTTACAGCTCATTTCTTTATTTACTGCTAGGGAGAAACGAACACTTGCAATTCTTACGTTTGCCATTATTGTAATGGCTTTTATGGAAGTAGTGGGTGTTGGGGCAATTGGGCCGTTTATGGCGGTGGCGTCCGATCCTTCAGTTGTGCAGGAGAATGCAATCTTGAAGGCCCTATACGAGGCTGGAGGTTTTACCCAGACGCGTAGCTTTATTGTTGCATTGGGGATTGTGTTTTTTCTTATTATCGTTCTTACCAATGTGTTTATTACTACAGTGATGTACTGGGTATTTCGCTGGTCGAGCATGCGTGCATATTCTTTGGGGCGGCGGCTTATGTCGCAGTATTTGTATCAGCCGTATAGCTTCTATTTGAATCATAACACCAGTGAGCTTTCCAAGAATATTCTGGTTGAAGTATCACAAGTTGTAAATATGGCTATACGGCCGGGAATTGAACTTATTGCCCGTAGTATGGTGGTAATTGCAATTTTTATTTTCTTGTTTATTTCTTCTCCCAAAGTGGCACTTATTATTGCAGCGGTCTTGGGGGGTGCGTATTTTTTGGTTTTTTCCATAATAAAAAATCGTCTTAGTAATATTGGCATTCGAATGCGAGGGTATAATCGTGAAAAGTTTAAGGCAGCGAACGAGGCCTTTGGCGCCATAAAAGATGTAAAGATACTGGGAAAAGAACCGGTTTTTGAAAATGTTTTTTCTGAATCCGCAAGAAAATTGGCTTGGGAAAGTGCAAAGCGCCAAATAATAACCGTTCTGCCAAATTATATTATTGAAGCTATTGCTTTGGGCATGGTTGTATTAATGCTGGTGCTTTTACTTCTTGCTGGTCATGATATGACAAGTATCATTCCACTGGTGTCTGTGTATGCCTTTGCCGGCTATAGGATGTTGCCTGCCTTAAAAACTATTTTTCGTAGTGCTGGCCAAGTGCGTTCTTCCTCTTCAGTAATTGAATCATTTATTGCAGATTTGGGCATGGGCTCAGAAAATGTCCAGGAAAATCGGCGTCAAGCACTTGTTTTACAGAAGACAGAAGAACGGCAAAGATTTTCCCGGGAAATTGAATTACAGAACATTCATTTCTCCTATCCTGCTTCAGAAATTCCGGTACTGCAGAACATCAACATGCGCATCCAAAAAAATACCACTATTGGTTTTGTCGGGCCAACCGGCTGTGGAAAAACAACCCTTATCGATGTAATTTTGGGTCTTTTGCAGGCAGATGGTCAGATTCTCGTAGATAATCAGCACATTAATGATACAAATCTTCGTTCTTGGCAGCAAAATTTCGGCTATGTACCGCAGCAGATTTTTCTATCTGATGACACAGTTACTCGGAATATTGCCTTTGGGATACCAGAAAAGAAAATTGATATGGCAGCCGTGGAAAAAGCAGCTCGAATTGCTCATTTGCATGATTTCGTTGTGAACGAAATGCCCCAAGGCTATGACACTTTGGTTGGTGAGCGGGGTGTGCGTTTAAGCGGCGGTCAGCGTCAGCGGGTAGGAATTGCCCGCGCTCTGTATCATGATCCCGATATTCTTGTGCTGGATGAGGCAACTAGCGCGCTTGATAATATAACCGAGAAAGGGGTTATGGATGCAATAGATGAGCTAATGGGGGCGAAAACTCTGATCATGATTGCGCATCGTCTTACAACTGTAGAAAAGGCTGACACAATATATATGCTGGAGAAAGGGCAAATAATTGCTGCAGGATCATATACTGAATTGCTGAAAGGGAATGAAGCTTTTCGGAAGATGGCAGGAAAAGGGGAATAATATGTTAAATAATAAAACAATACTGATTACCGGCGGAACAGGTTCTTTTGGGCAAAAATTTACACGCCGAATTCTGGCTGAATATGATCCAAAAAAAATCATTATTTATTCTCGCGATGAATATAAACAATATGTTATGCGGGCAGTATTTGAGAAAGAATTAGGCATCAATACTGCCAAGCAAAAGTTACGATTCTTTATTGGCGATGTCCGCGATAAGGATAGAATGTACCGTGCTTTGGATGGGGTTGATATCGTTATTCATGCTGCTGCGTTAAAGCATGTAACGGTGGCAGAATATAATCCAATAGAAGCAATAAAAACCAATATTGATGGTGCAATGAATATCATCGATGCCGCAATTGATTGCGGGGTGGAAAAAGTTGTTGCCCTGTCTACAGATAAGGCAGTAAGCCCGATTAACCTGTATGGTGCCACCAAGCTGGTATCGGACAAGCTGTTCGTTTCGGCCAATGCTTATGCTGGCGGCAAAAAGACCACCTTCAGTGTTGTTCGTTATGGGAATGTAACTGGAAGCCGAGGTTCAGTGGTGCCGTTTTTTAATACGCTTATTCAAAGCGGGCAAACGGAGCTGCCAATAACCGATTTTCGCATGACCCGCTTTTGGATTACCTTGGATCAGGGGGTGGATTTAGTTTTTCGCGCCATTCAAGAGGCCAAAGGTGCGGAGATCTATGT
>CAYNNU010000012.1:0-21484 GCA_964398645.1 uncultured Spirochaeta sp. | reverse complement strand
GATTAGTACACTCTTACTAGAACGCACAAGCGGGATCCCGGTAATTATTTCACCAGAAGAGGCTGGTAGCTTGGCCGGTCTGCCCTGCATTGCCTGCACCCCGCTAGACCATGAACGCTTAAGCCAAAGTGCAGCAGCAATACGCTACTGGAAGCAGGAAAAAACTGGGGGCTTGTATACCGTTCTCACAAATCTGGACACTCAATCACTTATTGTTCTGTACACCCTTGATAAACTGGAAGGTCTATTCCCTTATATATACATATCAGCCCTCCTGCAGGAATTAAATATTTCTCCTGTAGTATTACCGGAAATATGCAAACAATTAGCCGGCGCAGGCTTAATCGTTTCTGAAACAATCCTGCGTTGTACATCCAGCGATATCACAACTGAACTACAAAACCACTTGCCCCCATCCCAGCGGCAAACAATTTCCGAAACTGCGGCCCATCACCTACAGCGGGCAATTGAAAATGGCGAAATACAGGTCTCACCGGCAATTCTTACTCTAGCCACGGCTACTGTCCCCCCAGACAGATTACTCGACTGGTATGCAGATCTTATTCAGGAATATCTATGGAATAATCGTCTGAAGGAAGCCCATGACATGCTCTATGCCGGCAGCATTCTGCCAGGCTTACGCTTTACCGAACGAATATCGCGGCGTTTGCAATGGATTCTCTGGGCAGGACGCCTGCAGCTTGCCGCCCTCCAAATCGACGAAAACACTCGGCAGCAATTGCTTGCATCCCCTCCTGCACCGCTGAATTCCGCTTTGGTTTCCGCCAGCGACCGCGGAAGGGTGCTGCTTGAGCTAGCCCGCACGGCACAGCAGGAAAAGGTGTTTAACCGATCCATCCTGCATGCAAAAAATGCCATTATGGCCTTTCAGGAGGCCCACCACCGGAAAGGCTTGGCTGCAGCCCACACTATCATTGCGCGCAGCAAACTTGCCGAAGGCAGAATCCGTGAAGGGCTCCACTACCTACAGGTAGCAAGCACTGTAAGCGGAAAACAGAAAACCAGTATCCAGCATATTGATATTAGCTGCCAGCTGGCTGCTGTGTACTTTCTAAATGGAAACTACACCCGAGCAGCCGCAACTGCTGCAGAGTATATTGACCTAGCAGATCGATCTGGCTGGGAATCCCAGGCTCTGCGTCTTTCTTCCATACAGGCCCGCACCGCCTTTGAGCTCGGATTGTATAAGACTGCAATCCACCGCTTTAATTCCTGCCGTAGCCTTGCCCGCATCTACGAAAACACCGATGCAATGATCAGCAGTGCAAGCTGGGCTGCACGCAGCATAGGCTATCAATATAGTCCTGCCTCAGCACTCTCAATTCTTTATGAGCTACCAGAAAATGGTGAAAACCTGCTATTTACCGGTGAAGCCTTATTGCATATGGAAGAATATTCTCAAGCAGTCGTTTTTCTGGAACAAGCTATTGCAAAGTGGGAACAGCATGACCAGGCAGTTTCACATACTGACAAGTCATTTTTTGCTATCGAAGCACTCGCAATTGGTCAAATAGAAAAGGATCATTGTGCCCCGCTTCTTTTGTCAAAGACCCTGCACGCATTTGCCCTTTTTAAGCTTGGCAATACTGAAGGAATTGAACTGTTACGCACCTTAATGAGAACAAAAGCACTTCAGGTCCATGACCCCCAGGCCCCCATTTATTACAGCCTCTACAGCCAAGTGCTAACTGAGCAAAAAACGCCAGAAGAAGACCCTAACGCCATCATCGGGCGGGCAGCAAAACAGTTACAGGAACGCAGCGCCGGAATAGAAAACCCGCAGCAAAAGATTGCATACCTGCACAAAAACTTTTGGTCCCGAAAACTTATGCAGGCAGCTCAAAAAGGGAAGATGGTATAGGCAAGCAGGAAAGTCGCCAAGCTCTGGATACCGACTATTGACCCTACGCGGTCTTTCTGATAATTTCTTTTTTACTGTTCATGGTGGTGTAGCTCAGTCGGTAGAGCAAACGGCTCATATCCGTTAGGTCAGGGGTTCAAGTCCCTTCGCCACTAGAAATACCAACCGCTCCAATCGGGGCGGTTTTTTTATTCGTCATCAATTTCTTTGGTTATTCGACCGATCTCGCGCACGAACTCATCAACATCGGTAAAGTTCCGATATACGGATGCAAAACGAACGTAGGCAACCCGATCTACCTGATAGAGTTTTTCCAGCACCATTTCTCCCAGCTGCAACGCGGTAATTTCATGGTCGGTGCCGCCGAGCAGGCTTGCCCGGTCTTCAATATCATTCACAATTTCTTCAATATCGCCCTGACTTATATTGCGTTTTTCCAATGCGCGATGAATCCCCCGCTCCAGCTTGTCGCGGCTAAATGGCTCCCGCCTGTTACTTTTTTTGATAATCATTAGCTGACGCTCGACGATGCGCTCATAGGAAGTAAAGCGAAATCCACATTGCGAACATTCCCGCCGGCGGCGGATTGATTCACCACTAGCTAGAGTGCGCGATTCAATTACCCGATTTTCCATACTTCCACAACGGGGACACTTCATATATTTACTATACAGACATTTACAAACGCGGGCAATAGCAGGTCATACAAGCTGGACAGCCGCAATTTTTTTCGCTACCGTTAGGGTCATGGCAATACGCGCAACAAACCGCAACAATAGTATCAGCTATCTGGATACCGCATTTTCTAACCCCATCCGCGACCCATTATGGGGGCACATTTATCTGGATGATGGCATGATGAAATTGCTTGATACTGCGCCAGTTCTGCAGCTTCACCGAATTAAACAGCTAGGCCCCTGTCATCAGGTGTACCCTGGAGCTACCCACACCCGCCTAAATCATAGCCTCGGCGTGCTCCACCTCGCCCGGCGAATGCTGCGCAGCCTGCTTGCCCATCCGGACATGCCGGATGTTTCGCTAGAATCGGTGAAAGGCTTTCTTTGTGCCGCACTTTTACACGATACCGGCCATTTCCCCTACACTCACTCACTCAAAGAACTACCGCTGGTTGACCACGAGGTGCTTACAGGCCGGATTGTTCAAGAGGAACCTATCGCCGGGATTTTGCGCACACAGATAGGAACAGATCCTGCTGCAGTAGCCGCAATTGTAGACCAGTCCATGCCGACCAACAGTCTCAACGAAAACGAAATCACCTTTTTCCGCCATATCCTTAGCTCACCGGTTGACCCGGATAAACTCGACTACTTGAACCGCGATGCATATTTTTGCGGTGTTCCCTACGGCACGCAGGATACCGATTTTGTGCTAAACCAGATCGTTCCCCACCCGCAGTCCGGCCTGGGCCTGAGCCAGAACGGTATTTCGGCACTGGAAAACCTGCTTTTTTCCAAATACCTGATGTATCGAGCCGTATACTGGCACCGGACGGTACGTATTGCCACCGGAATGATCAAAAAAGCCCTCTACCTCAGCCTGGAAAACGGCAGTATTCAGGCAGCAGATTTATATCAACTTGATGATGAACTGTTTTTCGCCCGCATGGAAGAACGAAATCCACCAGACCTTCCGCTCATAACAGCGGTTAGAGAACGACATCTGTACAAGAGCATTCTGGAATTGCCCTTCCAGCCGGAAAACCCGGCCCACACACGGCTAACAAACCTGAAGAACAGGATAGATCTGGAAGCTACTATTGCAAAGGCACTTTCCTCATGCACTGGCACAAGCATACTTCCCCGACACGTTCTCATCGATATTCCTGAATCCATCTCTTTTGAAGTCGACATGCCGGTTCTTGGCCCGCAAGGCTGGCAACCATACACTCAGGTTCGAAGCGTATTCACTCCGCAGGTTGTACAGGATTTTACCGCCGCCCTGCGTCTAATCCGAATTGCAGTTGCCCCTGAAATTGCGAACGAGCCGAACATATTGCAATCCGGACTACAGGCAGCAACAGAGTTATTACACAATGGAATGGACTGAGTTTTTAGTAACACAGAATGATGATGGGCGCAGGCTGGATACAGTATTGCGCCGCATCAGCCGCCAGCAACAATTATCTGGCATATTTGCAGCCGTGCGCAAAAACCTTGTCCGGATAAACGGCAAACCCGCAAAACCAGGCACACGTATTCACAACGGTGATAGCTTACAGATTGCCAGTTTTCTGCTGGACGGTAATGATGTAATTCCAGCCGACCAACCCGAACCACAACAAAGCGAGACAGAGCTGCCGCCGGCAAAAATCCCCATCATCTTTCAGAATGAGAAAATCATTGCAGTAGCAAAGCCAGCCGGCATGCTAGCCCACGGCGGACCGCAATCACTTACCGGACGGCTCTTGCCCTACCTGCTATCGCAAAGCGAGAAAGCCTTGAGCTTCAGACCAGGGCCGCTTCACCGTCTGGACCGCAACACCTCCGGAGTCATGTGTTTCAGCACCTCTTTGCAGGGGGCCCAAAAATTTACCCAAAGCCTGCAAGCTGGCATGTTGGAAAAATACTATTTTGCTATTGTTGAGGGTGAATTTGCCAGCCAAGAGGCAGAAATCTGGCAGGACAGCCTGAACCGACAAGGCAGAAAAACGCGCTCCACAAGCGGGCAGGAAAACCATTCGGAGAGGAAGAACGAAAGCAACGCACAAAGCATTATGCTTCCGATTGGGCCGGTTGAAGTTCGGGGCACAAAGCTTTCAGCCTCAATTATTGCCATCCGCCTGATTACCGGCCGCACCCATCAAATACGTGCTCAAGCCGCCGCCCGCTCACACCCGATTGTAGGCGACCGGAAATACGGCTCACAGACAGTACTAAAGGGCCAAGGTTTACTATTACATGCCCTGGCACTGCGAATCCCCGCCGAATGCGGCCTGCACAACGAAGATCTAACAATCCAGGCACCCCTGCCCCGCCGCTGGTCAAAAATGCTCATTCTACCCGGAAACAACAGCCAGGAACGCCTTGCTTGGCAGCAAAGTATTCTAAACAGCATTACAAAAACACTTCAGGACGGCAAAACTCCGGCTAACTAACTGTAATACATAGCTATACAAAAAACCGACAAGCATCTAAAATCAATCATGATCACATTTTTCAGAAATGTGTCGTGGAAACTAAAAGGGATGCATGTATATGCCCTAGTTGGGAAAAGCGGCACAGGTAAAAGCTTTCGTTCTGCACTCATTATGGATAAATATGGAATCAGTCATATGATTGATGATGGACTTCTTATCCGCAAAGAAAAAATCATTGCCGGCCGGTCAGCAAAACGGGAAGATGCCTACCTTGCCGCAGTAAAAACCGCCATTTTTGCCGACAAAAACCACCGGGAAAGCATGCTTCAGGCCATGAAACATGAAAAAATCCACAACATCCTTGTACTAGGAACATCGGATAAAATGATTAACCGAATCACCGAGGCGCTCAACCTTCCGAGCCCCAAAAAGATTATCCGGATAGAAGAAATCGCCACCGAAGATGAAATCCAGACCGCAATTCATCACCGCAAAGTACACGGCCGCCACGTAATTCCAGTCCCGGCGATTGAAGTGAAACAAAACTATCCAAAAATAATGGCCGATTCTTTCAAGCTCCTCTTTGATGGAAAGCGAAGGGCCCTGCGCCGCAAAAAAAAGATATTCGAGAAAACCGTTGTCCGCCCCGAGTTTTCCAGCAAAGGTACAGTTACTATCAGCGAAGCCGCCTTGGGCCAAATGGTATTTCATTGCGTTGCCGCCTTCGCCCCGGAGATAAAAGTACAAAAAGTATCTATCCGGCTGGAAAAAGCGGGCTATCTACTGAATGTCAGCCTGCAAGTTCCCTTTGGAACCCAACTTGCGGGTACGATACACCAGTTACACCGCTATATTGTTGAAAAAATTGAACAATTTACCGGAATCATCATCGAAGAATTGCACATAAAGGTCGATACTGTAATGACACCCTCTGAGCAAACTCAGGTTTGACAATCGCTCTCAGGACGAATACAGTATAAATAATAGTGAAGGAGTCACAGATGAAAAAAGCAATAGTAGCCATTCTGCTGATATGTGCGGGAAGCACAACAATTTTGGCACAGGAAAATACTCCCCGGTACACAGCATCCAGCCAGCATTACCAAGTAGTTTCCCACGTCAGCCAAAACCACGCAGACACAACAAGCGATGCGTTGGAAGCTTTATTCAGATTTTACAATTCCTATTTCCATTTTGACCCCAGCATTCTTGATACCAAGATGCAGGTCAGGGTTTTTTCTTCCAACGATGCCTATGTTGCCTACGCCAGCGAGCTAATTGATCCACCTCAGGATGAATACGTATATCTTCATTATACTGATCCGGCACGAAGCCAACTTATCGGCTGGTATGAGGACAGTGAAGATAATCAGACTGCCTTTTCCCACCAGGCGTTTATCCAATTTCTGCGTGCCTTCGTCCCGAATCCTCCTTTATGGATGCGAGAAGGCTTCGCGGTATATTTTGAGCAATCACACTACGACATCGAGTTTGATTCCGTATCATACAAGGAAAACCTTGCCTGGCTGAGCACCCTGAAAAATGCGCTTGCCGCCGACGAACTGGATGTCATTTCTCCAGAACAACTGGTTGTTATGAATACCGAAACCGCTTCACAGCAGATCGAAGACTTCTACCCCCGCGCTTGGGCAATGATTTCCTTTTTGATGCACTCACCAGTACGTGAATACAATAGAATTCTGTGGGATGCCATTAGCCGTCTTGAAGCAAGCCGAACCACCGAAGAAAACAGCCGAATCATTTCGGAAAAAGTCTTCCGCTGGGTTGAGCCGGCAACTTTCCGGGAAGATTTTCACTTTTATCTGCAAACCCGCCGAACCTTCCGCGATTTGGTACAGGAAGGCGTCGATCTATATGCTGAAAACAAATACGGCATGGCTGAGCAGCTATTTGTCCGGGCACTGAATCTACAAGACTCAAACTACATCCCCTACTACTACCTTGGTCTCATAAATTACACCCGCGGCAACTATACCTTGGCAGACTTCTACTTCAACACTGCTTTGGATTTAGGCGCAGAAAAAGCGGTTGCACTCTATGCCCTGGGCGTAAATGCATATGCTGACAGCCGCAATGAAGAGGCACTTGATTTATTGCAACAGACTTTGGAAGCAGACCCTGAAAACTATCAGGAACGGGTTAATGAACTGACACAGCGGATTCAGGACGAAGCCTAAGCAATATGGAGCTGTATAGCACATCTTTGCGCGATACCCTTATGCAGACGCTCCGTGAGTTAGCTGACCACACGGAGAACGTCTATCTTTCCCTGGCGCGTCAATATCCTGCTTTGCTCAGGGACATGGAACGCAGCATGGAGCAGTCCGCCGATTTAATCGACGGACTGAATGCGCAAGATAACTCCCGACAAAATAATGTGCTAGCAAATGCCTTGTATAATTCCCGCTTGGCTATCCAATCATCAATGCAAAACTTTGACAGCATGCTTGGGGAAGACAACAATTTATTTGATGCAATGGAACATGGCATGCAGTATATTGGCAGCCTGGAAAACCTTATTGCCAGAATCCGACTCGATTCCGAAGAAATGGTGCTCATTTCCCTTAATGCACTCACTGTAGCACTCAAAGCAGGAACCCCCGGCAGAGCTTTTTCTTTCATCACCGAGGAATTGCAACGGGTTTCAGCCCGCACAATCACTCTGACAGAAGAAACCACCAATAATGGCAACCAGGTCATGCAACTTTTCCGCAATTTCCGAAACAATGTAAGCCAGGCTCGGGAAAAAGAGCAACAGCTGTTTGAAAGCTTCCAGCCAAAACTGGAAGAATGTATTCAAAAATTTTCCACCGGAATAACTGACATTCACACAATCCTGCAGGGTATTCAGGAAACATCAACTCGTATCAAACAGCCACTTATGCACATCATGGAAGAAATCCAACAACAGGATATCATCAAGCAATCCATAGACCATGTAATGATGACCCTGCAAGAAATGGACACAAACAATGAGCACAGTGGCCAAGACACACTAATCGATGAGCTTAGCTTTTTAATAATAATGCCGGATCTGGCAAAAACGGTACTCAAAGATATTTACCAACGCATCCAGCATAGCCTGGAAGTTTTCAACAAGGAAACACAGCAAGCACATGCAATTATGCTGGAATCAGAACAGCATCGCAAAGAACAAATGGATAGTCTCTATAGCGGAAGGCACCGCTCATTGTTAGAAAATTGGAATACCGAAACCCAGCACAGCCTGGATACATTATTCCAGCAGCTGCGCACAACAATGGTGCAAAAAGAAAACCTGTCCCACAACTCACGCGATCTTGTTCAAAGCATCTATGAAATCGAATTCAATTTTACCGCTTTCCAAACACTCATAACCCGTTTCCAGAATATCGACATGGCTTCGCGAATCGAGGTTTCCAAGGTTGATGTTCTTCGAGCCATGGGAAGCACTATTGATGAAATGTCCAATTTGACCAATCGAATAACAGAGGATGTTCAGCAAGCACTAGAATCAGTCAAGGATTTTATCGATACCACCAATACTGCCATAACCAACTACCGCAAGTTGATAGATGAGCAAAAATCACATATTGAATCACTCTTTTCCCGCATACGATCAGCCTTCAATAGGCTAAATCAAAATCAAATTGATATTTCTAGCCGTCTTTCCGGCTTCACGCTCTTTACCGATAGCTTCCAGAGTCTGTTTGAAACAACACAGCACGACTTAAAAGGCCTGCAGGGTCTTCTTCAAGATCTTGATATCATCTTTGCCACCCTTGATCAGGTTAAGCACGATGCCCAGCAACAGCGGGCTACGATCCTGGAACAGATGGGATTGGAAGAATGGCAGATAGAAAATAAAAAAATTACTCAACTTATTGATCGTTTTACGATATATTCACATAAGAAGGCCGCTGGAAAACTCAGCGGTATGATTATGCAAGATGACAGCGCTGAAAGCGGCGAAGTTACCCTGTTTTAACAGGGGGGGATAATGGACACACAATTTGACAGCAGACTAAACCGAGTGAGATATATTATTCACCCGGGAGAGTTTCACGCGACCTCGGACCCGGTAATCATAAGCACTGTTCTCGGAAGCTGTGTCGCTGTTGTTTTATATGATGAGGTCAACAAGATCGGGGGAATGAACCATTTTCTTTTGCCCGGCTCGGTAGACCGCGCCCACCTCTACAGCACCAGCGAAGGACGCTATGGTATTTTTGCCATGGAGTTATTGATTAACCAAATGATTAAAATCGGTGCGAACAGAAGTAATCTGCAGGCGAAGGTCTTTGGTGGCGGTCACATGTTTGTATATAAAGAAAACGAAGGATCTAGCCACAAAATTTCAGAAAACAATGCGGAATTCGCCTTTAATTATTTGCAGACTGAAAATATTCCCTTGGTAGCACATGATGTGGGCGGCACCCATGCCCGCAAAGTACTATTTCTACCCGACACCTTTCAGGTTTTTCAAAAGACAATTCGCCGAAGCGACGAGGCTGCAAAAATCAAAAAGGAAGAAAATACGTTCCTTACAAACGTACGCAAAAAAAGCATCAAAGAGAAACCGACCGGAAACGTGGAGTTATTCTGAGCGTTTTATTCTCGGGCGCCTTCTACGAGGCATCTTCTTTTTCGGGTCTGTGCCGGGGCGTATACCGCTTAAAGAAAAAACTCCTCGTTCAAGATACTCGCTACGCTTTTTGGCAATAATATGGGCAGCGACATCAACATCCTTGTTAGCAGGGGTTACCGGTTTCACCCATGTCTTCATTTCTGAATAAATATCCCCGATTGGAATTCGTTTGCGCTGACCCAACTGACTTTGCGTGTACACATAGTTCGCAAAAAGATACGCTAAAGCATTACCCTTTTCCAAAGCATCAGGTATTTCCGTGCAGGCATCTAATCGTTCTAAGGGGGCAAATACTTTCTGTGCTGCAATTTTTTTATTCTTTTCCTGACTATACTGAGCATGCAAACCCGGCAGAATATGAGGCAGTAAGCCAAAGGCAGCGCACTCCCGCAAAATACTGGCAGAATTGCCGGAAAGCAAAATCTTAAAAACCTCTTCGGTTAGACGGCTATCGGGAATATCGGCAAGCAAAGACGCCGATCGCTTCAGCCGCCGCCGTAAAGGCCCCTGCATAACAAAACCAGCCTTCACCGTGTATTTGATAGCCCGAATCATCCGGACAGGATCTTCAGAAAAAATTCGGCGCACCGGAATTACCGGTCGGACTATTCCTTTTTTGATATCCTCAAAGCCGCCGGTAAAATCCAAAATTTGCTGCTCATGAGTATCGTAATACAGGGAATTGAGGGAAAAATCGCGACGCTTGGCATCCTCTTCAATACTGCCGAAAACAGCATTGAAGCCAGAAGACTCCAAGGAGCGGAAGGTTGTAACTTCAATAATCTTCTGCTGAAAAAAAATGTGAACTAGGCGAAAGCGCTTTCCAATAATGCGGGAATTGCGAAAAATTTTCCGAATCTGCTGGGGAGATGCATTGGTAGCCATGTCGAAATCTTTCGGGATTTTTCCCATAAGCAAATCGCGTACGGCACCACCGACAATATAGGCCTGATACCCATGCCGCCGCAAGCGGCCGGCAACCTTAACCGCATCAACATCCAAAGATTCTAGGGCAATACCATGTTCAGCCGCTGTATACACTTTGGCACAGGCTTCGGGCTTTCCATTTTTTCCAGTCTTATATCGAATCAGCAAACTTGATGCACCTGTTAAAAGAATAATTGCAGAATTATATCATAGTGTACCTTTCAACGTTCTTTGTGTATAGTCCTTGCGTGTACCGGGAACAGCTTAATCAATTGGGAAAGCAAGGCACTCCATTCATCTGCCTGCTGGATTTTGAAAACACACATCCGCAAGTTTGGCCGCTGGATTCAATTGATTCTGATACAGTGATGTACAGCACCCCACTGGGCACAAACTGCAATTCTTGCTGCCAATCGCATGTTCCTGTAACGGATACACCGCGCATACAAACACTCAAGCCCCTGCCCCGCGCTGTTTACCGGCAAGGTTTTTCCTGCATTCAAGCTGGTCAGATGCGGGGGGAAAGCTTTTTGGCCAACCTTACCTATGCAATTCCAATTGATCTGCAGGGCACGCTTGCACAGGTATATCATCATAGTCACGCAGCCTTCAAACTCCACTGGAAAGACCACTTCACCGTCTTTTCGCCCGAGGCATTTGTAGAACTGCATGACGACACCATCACAACCAGGCCAATGAAGGGCACTTTGGCCGCAATCGAGCCACAAGCGGATCAAAAGCTCATGCAAAATGAAAAAGAAGCAGCCGAGCATCTCACTGTTGTAGACCTGCTGCGAAACGATCTTGGCTCCATAGCAAAAAATGTCCGGGTGGAAAAATACCGTTACTTGGAGCGCATTCACAGTGAAGATGGCGACATTTGGCAAACAAGCAGCAAGATTAGCGCTCAGATCCCCACCAACTGGCGGGATAAAATTGGCGATATGCTCTTTTCCATTCTCCCAGCAGGCTCCATAAGCGGGGCGCCTAAAAAAAGAACCCTGGAACTGATAACTGAAGCAGAACCCGAAGCCCGCGGATACTACACCGGTGTTTTTGGCCATTTTACCGGAGAAAAATTTATCAGCGCAGTTATGATTCGCTTTATCGAAGCGAGAGCCGGCGGTCTTCCGGATAATCCCCTTCTACCGCACCTTCGTTTCCGAACCGGCGGTGGTATAACGGTTTACAGCAGAGAACAGGACGAATATGATGAACTCTATGCCAAAATCAAGATCCCAAGCCGCAAGCCCATGCTTTCTTGAAGCAATCCGGCTACACAATGGTGAAGCACAAAACATGTCCTACCATCTACAGCGGATGGAAGCATCTATTGCTTCTTGTACTGACCGCAGGCAGACAACTGCTAACGCGCAACAGATTGCAGCAAAGGCCTTGGCACTGGCAGAAGACATGCGAACAAAAAACACAGCCTTGCAGGAATGTGAAACTCTGAAATTGCGTTTTAGTTACTCGCCTGCTGGCTTGAATCAGCTGGAATTACGCCCCTACAGCAAAGCACATATTCAAAAACTACACATTCGCCAGCTGCCACATAATCTACCCCTAGAACAGATATATTCCTTCAAATACTGCGATCGTCAGCTATTTAGCCAACTGAAATCAGGATTAGAGGCGACAGACGACATTATTTTGGTATACAATAAGCGCATCACTGACGCGGGATTTGCCTCACTGGCGTTTCGCAAGGCCGGAGGGAAATGGCAGACCCCGTCTACTCCGCTTTTACCGGGCACTAGCCGCACACGCCTGTTGCAGTCCGGCGAAATTGGAGAAGCGGAAATTACAATACAAAACTGCACAGACTTTGACGAAGTCTGTCTGTTCAATGCAATGCTGCCGCTAGCTCAGCTTTGCCTGCCGATTTCGGCTATCCAATTCACAGAACACACGGAGAAACAACATGAAAACACAACGTATTGAAGCCCGGATACTCAAAGGTTTTCGCGATATCCTACCAGCAGACGAGCGAATCCGCAGCCAATTGCAAAATATTCTGCAAAGCACCTTTCAGCGCTGTGGCTTTGTACCAATAGACACTCCGGCTCTGGAATACACAGAAATCCTGCTAGGCAAAGGCGGCGGCGAAACTGATAAACAAATTTACCGTTTCAATGACCATGGAGGGCGCGACGTTGCTCTGCGTTTTGATTTAACCGTCCCATTTGCCCGCTTTATGGCAAGCCATAGCAAGGAACTGCAACTACCCTTCAAACGCTATCATATCGGCAAGGTGTTCCGTGGCGAAAATACCCAGCGCGGGCGTTATCGTGAATTCACCCAATGCGACTTTGACATTGTTGGCAGCGACTCCCTGTCTGCGGATTTTGAAATCCTTCAAATGATGGCCCTGTCATTCAGCGAGCTGCATATTCCGGATGTGCAATTTCACATCTCCCATCGCGGGCTTTTTAATCAGCTTTTACGCCGGCTTGAGCTGGAAGAACAATCAGCTGAAATTCTGCGATTGGTGGATAAACTACGAAAAATTGGCGAAGAAAAAGTACGGGAAGGACTGGAGGCACTCAGTACCTCAACAGCCGCCAACGATATTCTCACGTTTATTCAAGCAGGCAATTCAAACGAAGAAACCCTGAAAACCATGATCAGGCTTGCCGGCGGCGAATCAGATGAATCCCGCCGCCTTCGCATTGTATTAGAACTAGCCTCTGGGTGGGATCTTCCCGCCAAGGTGCATCTTGACCCCAGCATTACCCGCGGACTGGACTACTACACCGGCATTGTTTTTGAAACTTTCCTACTACAGTTGCCGGGCATCGGTTCGGTCTGTTCCGGCGGAAGATATAACGACCTGGCATCGCTTTACAGCAAGGAACAATTACCCGGGGTGGGCGCATCTATCGGCCTTGACCGGCTTATTGCCGGACTGACCGAGTTGGACCAGCTACCGCAAACAGGACCCGAAGCCCATGCCATCATTCTTTGCCTGGATGAAAAACTCTTGGCCACATATCATCAGCTTGCCCTGCAGCTACGCATGGAGGGTTTGCGTATCGATGTGTATCCTGAGGCAAAAAAACTTCCCAAACAATTTAGTTATGCAGAAAAACGGGGAATACCCTTTGGCATCATTATTGGTGAAAAAGAAGCAGAAAACAGAACAGCAAATCTGAAAAACCTTATCACCCGTCATTCATTTGATGGAATTGCCCTTGCCCAATTGCCGCACCTTCTGCAGGAATACAACCAAAAACGAAGATTCGAGATATAACATAAGGAAGATAAAAATGAATTATACAGAACTGCCGGTATATGCCCAGCGGGAACGTATTTTGAAAGCCCTGGAACATAACCAGGTCATCGTAGTAGAAAGCCCGACTGGCTCAGGAAAAACTACTCAGTTGCCTGTTATTCTGAAAGAAGCAGGCTACACAAGCAAAGGTATGGTCGGGGTAACCCAGCCCAGACGGATTGCAGCGGTTTCTGTATGCGATTTTATCCGCAAGCAAGTTCAACCGGAGAACCCGGAATTTGTCGCCTATAAAATGCGCTTTGAGGACCACACCACCCAGGAAACCCACCTGAAAATCATGACAGACGGCACCCTGTTGCAGGAAATAAAAAATGATATGTCCCTGCAACAATATTCAGCAATTATCGTTGATGAAGCCCACGAACGAAGCCTGACAATCGATTTTATTCTTGGATTATTAAAACGGGTTCTTGATGAACGCCCTGACTTTCGTCTGATTATCAGCTCGGCAACAATAAACGCCGAGATTTTTTCAGAATATTTTCACAAATGCCCGGTAATCCGCATTGAAACCCCGGTTTTCCCGGTTCAAGTAATCTACAATCCCCCACCCACCGAACAAGGCTACGAAGGCATTGTATTCCGTATTGCAGAAATCGTTGAACGAGTTGTAAGCGAGAAGAATAACGGCGACATTCTGATATTTGCCAGCGGCGAAAAACTTATAAAGGATATTGCCCGGCAGCTTGAGCTCATGCCAATACGGCGAAAGCTGCAAATCATGCCCTTATACGGCCGGATGAGCAAGGAAGAGCAGGAATCAGTATTCCTGCCGACTGCCAGCGGCAAAACCAAGGTGGTAATTGCCACAAATATTGCCGAGACCAGTGTTACCATTGATGGAATTACCACAGTAATCGACAGCGGACTGGCAAAAACAAACTTCTATAACCCACGCACCGGAACATCTTCGCTTGTAGAAGGTTCAATATCCAAAGCATCAGCGAACCAGCGCAAAGGCCGTGCCGGGAGAACACAGGAAGGAACATGTTACCGCCTGTACCCCAGAAATGACTTCGAAGCCCGCCCCCTTTATTCAAAAGAAGAAATATACCGAACCGATTTGAGCGAAGTAGTATTACGCATGGCAGAAATTGGCATCCGCGATTTCGAAAGTTTTGACTTTATCAGCCCACCGGGAAAGCAAGGCATAGCCGGCGCAGTGGAAACACTCCGTGATCTAAAGGCATTAAACGATGACAATTCACTCTCTGAGATCGGCCAGCGCATGGCCCGCTTTCCCTTGCTGCCGCGCCACAGCAGAATCATCATCGCTGCTGTCTATGAATATCCAAGTGTGATGGAAGAAGTTCTCATAGGAACATCTTTTCTAACCTGCCCCAGCCCCTTTCTGTTGCCCCCGGGTGAGGAAAGCGCCGCCCGCAAAGCCCATCATGGTTTCAGCGACCAACGCGGTGACTTTGTATCCTACATTCGAATGTTCCGCTCTTACAAATCATCACGGCAAAAAGAAGAGTTTTGCCACCGGAATTATCTCGACCCGGAGGTTATGAACGAAATCCGCAACGTGAAAAACCAACTTGAAGAAATCGTAAGCGAAAGCGGGGTCCCCATTCTTTCCGGCGGAAAAATGGAGGATTACATTTGTGCCATCGCTACCGGACTTATCCATTTTGTCTGCGTAGCATCAGGCCGCAACCAGTACCGAACCCTCACAACCGACCGCATACAAATTCATCCAGGCTCGGTACTATTTCGATCCAGTCCGCGGTATATTGTTGCTGGCGAAATCGTCCGCACAACCAGAATGTGGGCCCGCTCAGTATCCACCATGGAGCCGGCAATGATCCGTGCTGTGAATCCCCAACTACTTAGTCAGCTACAGGATGTAGAAAAAGGTAGAAAACCACGCAGCAGTCAGCCGCAAAGATCACAGCAAAATCAAAATGAAGTCATCTTAAATGGACGGCCCTTTCCGGTTCGAAAAATCAAGGGATCGAAGAACCTAATAGAGCTTTCTTGGGAAAAGATTCAGGCAAGCGTTCGCGAAGGAATCGGAAAACTTCCACCGGAAATTGCAAACCGGCGAGCTGTGGTTCTTTTCAAGGGGCAGGAATTTTTTAGTAACGAAAAAATTTCAACCATAAGCGAGCATATCCGCTTTTTTGATCCGGAAAACGATATAATTTTCGACTGGCCGAACAAACGGCAGTTTTCCGATTTTTCTGAACTAGCTGAATATATCCATTTGGTGCTCAAGCTAACAAGAAGGAAAAAGAGCTCAAAAAGCCTTGGGTTTATCTGCTTAAAAACAAACGCCAACGGGCAGTATTGGTTTACTGTAGAAAAACACTATTTCTCTGCTATAGGAGAAAGCCTGGCCGCAGTAGTGGAACTATTAGAAAGACTGCCAGAGAATACCGACCAGAAAGTAACCGATGCAGTGAATGCTGTGTATAGGCGATTGATTGGAATGTACGAAAGCTGATTTCAAACTTAGTGAACAATGCCGCCGTCAAGGGCGAACATCACATCATCGCGATCCACAGCTTGCAGCATCGTTTTTCCCTGCCCTGCCTGCAGAACAAAGCGAACCTGCCCGGCGCGTTTCTTTTTGTCCGACTGCATAAGGGTATACAAATCCTCTACCGTTTTCCCAGAAGGAAGCTGTATGCGAAGCGGATATCCAAGGCTTTCAGCAAGCTGCGTCACTTCCTCTACATAGGCAGATGGAGTTAGTCCTAGCCGCTCTCCCATACGCAAAGCACACAAGCTCCCCCAAACCACCAGAGTGCCATGTGCGATGGCCCCAAAACCCAGAACGGACTCAGCTGCATGTCCAAAGGTATGCCCTAGGTTCAAAAATGCACGCTGCCCACTTTCGCGAAAATCGGCAGCTGCTATATCGGCCTTTACCATTACCGCCCGTTTGACAATATCCAGCCAAGCGCTACGATTCTGCTGCCATTGCTGATCATCGGTTCTGTCCATATTCATCAGCCGGGCACCATCCTGCTGAAGAATGGCAAGCAAATCCGCATCCCGCAACATGGCAGCTTTCACCACCTCACCCATACCGCTGCGTAATTCATCATCAGGCAGACTACGCAAAAAATCAGGCTGAATAACGAGGGTTTTTGCCGGGGCAAAGGTTCCCACCATATTTTTGCGGGCTCCAAAGTTTATTCCGGTTTTACCGCCGAAGGCTGCATCCACCATAGCGAGCAAGGTAGTTGGCACAAGGGTACAGGCAATACCCCTCATATAAATACTGGCAGCAAAAGCCGAAACATCTGTCAACACACCACCACCGACAGCAAACAAGCTATCATCGCGGGCGGCACCCTGATCAAGCAGCTCTTGCAAAATTATTGCAGTGGTATCCCAAGTTTTTCGCGGTTCATCGGCCTGTATGACCATTTTCTTTTGCAATTGAGGAAGAGAGAGATCAACCGTATGTACGGACTGCAATGCGACTACATTCTGATCCAGCACACCCACAGAGGCTTCAGCTGACACTTCCGAAGGCTGTACGTCAAACCTGATTTCGGTTTGATACTCGCCAAATTTCACAATCATAGGGTACTATACCGTTTCTGAGGGTTGCTCAGCAATAATTCTTTTTACGAGCTTATCAATGAAAGGATCGACTATTGAGTACACCCGCCTGTTGCCCTGGATTTCAGAGTCAACAATTCCACGGTCTTTTAAGATAGACAAATGCTGGGATACAACCGGTTGCGGTTGACGTACACATTCCCATAATTCAGATACACATGTCTCCCCGGACTGACTAATTGCGCACAAAAGCCGTAGCCGTAAGGGATGTCCGCACACCTTTAAGCGCTGTGCATGCTGTATCAGATATTCATTGGAGCAGGGCTGTTCCAAGGTCATTTTGCAACCTCCAGTATGCATATCATTACATTATATATAAACAGTACAATATTCAAAAAAAAATTGCAATAAATGAGGGAATTTTGCCGATAATGTGGTTATCGGTTCTTGACGAACTGCAAAACTCATGCGATTGTAGAATTCGGTTGGAGAATTTGTGGAAACGCATTCTAGATTAAAAAGAAAAAAACGATCTCATTCTCAGAAGTTTGGTGAATTCACTCTGGTACTCATGCCCGATGAAAATTCTACCCCTATTCAATTGCGCATGCACATAGCACCTGTGCTTTTTGCCCTATCAGTATTTTTTCTTTTGACCATCGGCACAGGACTAATGCTGGCACAACGACTGAGCACAAATCCTGCTGTTGCCGATGCCACCACAAACGATGCACAAGCTAGCCTTGAGCTGGTATCCGCCGAAATTGCATCCCTAATGCGCAATTCACAAGACTTCAGCAACACCGTCAACTCAACCGTAGCACAATTTGGCGCCCAACCCGTTGCCCTTTCCCAGGATTCCATGGATGGGATCATTTTATCGGATAATACAGACAATTTACCGGCAATTGCACGTCAATTCGAAGAGGCCCGGATTTCAGTTGAAAATATTGAACGCCTATTCAGCCTGAACCAACGTCTGCTGCAGCACATTCCCAACCAATGGCCGCTAGCAGCATCACGAGGCATCGTAACCATGGAATTCGGCCCCAACATGCACCCATTTACCCGGCAAATGTATCTGCATAAAGGCTTTGACATTGCAGATCCCCGGGTTGGCACACCGATTTTAGCCGTTGCAGATGGAGTGGTTGAAAGTACCAAAACCGCCTACGACTATGGAATGTATGTAAGAATTCGACACCGATTCGGTTTTCGTTCCCTGTATGCGCACATGAGCAGTATTCGGGTAAGCGTGGGCGAACGAGTTAGCCAAGGTCAGATGATCGGTACCCTTGGCTCCACCGGGCTTTCAACCGGCCCGCACCTTCACCTCGAGCTGTGGATGGAAAACCAGATTCTTGATCCAGCACCTTTTCTAAGCATGTCCAACGATTTTAACCGGCGAACAAACCGTAACAACCGTCCGTAAGCATACATATCCAACTACCGAATCATCTGCTCCCACACGCTTTCTTCTAGGTTCGTATTCAGCTGTAAACCCTGCTCTGAAGCTAATTCGCTAATTCGCTGCAAGCCTTCAGAGTTACCCATTTCTTGATATACGGCAAATGCACGTTGTACATAGATTGTTGCTTCTTCGTTCCTATTCTGCTTTAGGCTTATTCGCGCCAGCGCTTCTAAAGCGGATGCGATACCGGGAGAATTTTCCATTTGCCGGTCATAGGCCAAGGCCTGACGCATATGTTCAGCAGCAGTTTCATATTGCCCCTGCAGGCTGTAGGCCGATGCCAACTGATACAAACTCCCAGATGCCGCTATAAGATCATGATTTTTTTCAGCCAGACGCACTGCCTTTTCCAATAGCTCAACCGCCAAAGAGTATTGTTCCTGCAAGCGCCGGGCAGTTCCCCGGGCATGCAGCAATAATGCCTCTTCCATGCTCCCAGACTGAATACCATCCTCAAGCCCTACCATAATCTCCAAGGCTGCATCGGGTTCCCGGGCTTGTATACGCAGTTCTGCCCGGCGAATAACGGCCTGAGCTGCTTCGTTTTCCAATTCATAATACCCAGCAATGATTTCAGCCTGCACATAATAGCCTTCGGCCCCAGCTTCGCCCAAGCGGTTAGCAACATCGCCCAGACCGATTAACGCAAGCACAACTCCCCGGCCGCTATCGACCCGCTGACTCAAATGCAAAGCCTTGCGGAAAAGGCTATATGCTTCGGCTGGCTTATCCTGAAGCAATAACTGACTAGCAAGTAGCAAGCTATCATCTGCCTGATTTTTTACCGTATTGCTCTGATCCGGTAAACGGGGAGCCGTAGAACAAGCAGCTAGTAATACAAGCAACAATAGCAAACCGAAGAATCTAGAATTCCGCATTTCTGTACCCCGTTTCATTTGTCTGAGATTGACGTTCTTCCTGAATTCCGCCACGCAGAAGCGGATTGTTTCGAACGCCCTCCATTACCTTGCGAGCGTCCTCTATGGCGGCCAAAAGCTCTACCATAAGAACCTCAAGCTGAGCTGATGAGTTTCCAATGTTTTGCCCAGCCTGACCTACCCCGGAAAGCCCCTCTTCCACCGAAGTTAGACTTCGATAAATGGAATTGTACAGCTGATTATCATCATCAAGGAGGGTTGCAATCGAACCATCCGCGCCAATTAACCGGCGAACAATTCCATCGGGGGTTTGAAGATCGGCAATCAACTGCTCAATCGAAGTAGTAGAATCAGCAAGATTGTCCATTACCCGACCGAGAGGCCGCTCGTCGCCGCCTTGTACTGCATAGGCAAAGGATGCAGCAATAATATCCACAGACTCAAGTGTATTATTTACCAGCCGGATAGTGGTCTGCACGTCGTTTATCAGCGGCTCAACACTTTCCATAACCGCGCCAATAGGATCGCTTCCGCCCGGCATATCAACCAAGCCGTTTCGAACAAGACGCTGCCCTTCAAAGGATGAAATACGCGGAATAAAGCTCCCCTCGGTTAAAAGGTACTCACGCTTTTTCCCCGGATACAAAGCCATACCGCTTGAAAGGCCCAAAGGATTACTCTTCATTTCAAGAACCGAGCCGGGGTGAATGCGGTCGGTGTATTCCTCATATACCACAAAAATCATATCAACTTCGTTATTCTGATTTAGCTCAAACGATACGACCTTACCAATCTCAAAGCCGCTTAAGCGAATGGACATGTTCCGAGAAAGGCCATCAGCAGTTGGAAAACGGCTCCGATACGTTACATCGCTGGAAAACCAGCGTTGATTTGATCCCACAATAATAAGAGAAGTAAATACAAACACCATACTGACAATAAAAAACAGGCCGACAAATTTGTCCGCATGTCGGAATTTAAACTTCATTCTGTTCCCCCTGCTGAAAGGATTCCTCAATTTCCCGCTGAACTTCTGGCTTTGTGGAATTCAATACATCAGCCATTGCACCACTTGCGATACACGATCCCTTTTTCATAATTACAAGATGATCTCCGATACCCCGTGCTAATTCAACATTATGGGTTACCATGATGATTGTCCTCCCCTGCTGACGAAATCGCTTTAAACGCTCCACAATCGGCTTGAACGAATATCGGTCCACAAAAGTAGATGGCTCATCGAGAAAAAGCAAATGCGGCTCATTTATTGCAGCGCGCATAAAAGATACAACTTTTTGAAGCCCGGCCGAAAAGGCAGCTGGCCGCTCACCTAAATCCTCGGCAAAACCCATTTCTTCGGCTAAATCACTAATTCGGCGTGAAATATCTTCCTCACTGCGGTTAGGAAAATGAAAACGCTGCACCAAGGCCAGATTCTCGTATACGCTCATATTTGCCCACAAGGCGGAATCCTGAAACATAAAACCCCAGCGCCGCCGCATTTGCGTAAGCTGATCATCATGAATCTTTTGAATATCTTTTCCGTTCCACAAAACCTTGCCGGCTTCCGGCGGCCGGATACATGCGGCAGTTTTTAACATGAGTGATTTTCCCGAGCCGCTTCCCCCGATAATGACCGTTGTGCTGCCTTCCGGAAACACATAAGAAACATCCCGCAACAAAAGAGAACCATCGATTTGTACAGACACAGACTCCATTGCCAGCATCAGCTTCCCTTTAGCGAATAGGAAAGCACTGTAATACAGG
>CAYNNU010000011.1:7559-21644 GCA_964398645.1 uncultured Spirochaeta sp. | reverse complement strand
ATCTTCATCCAACAAAACAATCGCTCGCTCACGAGCAACTTCAGGAACGGTAGTTGTGTCTTCCCAGATTACTTCAATCGGGCGACCGGCAACTGACATCTTTCCATCTGTTGCATACTCGAGACCAAGCGTAAAACCACGCTGCATCTGCTGGCCATAATCCATCAGTACACCGCTGAGCGATGTCAAAGCACCGATTTTAATCGGATCACCAGTAGCAGCAGCATCATCAGATCCACCACATGATGCAAAAACCAGCAGCACTGCTGCGAGAACTGCAATCAATCGAAAGTTTCTCTTCATAACTTTTCTCCTCCAAAAAACTATGTATTCTACTCCAGGGATTTCCCTGTTTGAGCCAAAATAAAATAGGAAAATTCTTCCCCCATTAACTTCGTATTGTTTATCGGAATTCCATACAGGTCAAGTGAAAGCATACAAAAAATCAAATGAATTTGATTTTTTTTACCTGACTGTAACAAAACCACAAGTGAATCACCTCTCATTATTTTTATATACGTGCAGTTTTTTTACACTTCCAAAAATCAAAGCTTGCGAGGGCTTTCCACCTTTCCTATACTATAGGGAAAGAAATAGAGGAGCCAATGATCGACAACTATCGCATTGAAAAAAGCATTCACCGCTCGGGCCATTCAGAAGTCTTTCTTGCTGAGGAAAAACGCAGTGGAAAGCTGGTTGCAATTAAAAAAGTATTCCGCCGCCGTGCCAGCGACAAAAAATGGTTTGAAAAAGAAACAGAAATCAGTGGTCTTTTTTCCGATTCTCCCTTTGCAGTGAAAATGATTGATGCCTTTGAGAGCGAAGATGCCTTTTTTCTGGTTACTGAATACGTCGAAGGCGACCCAATATCTTCATATAGCAAGGACTGGAAAAGAATATTGGACTTCTTTATTCAGCTCTCTGAGGCTCTTCAAGAAACCCATGCCAAAGGAATCCTGCATGGTGATATTAAACCAGAAAACATTCTTATTGACTCAGAATACCGTATCAAACTTCTAGATTTCGGCGGATCACTGGAGAAAAACGGCGGCGACAGGATACACTCAGGCACCCTGCCCTACATGTCACCCGAACAATTAGGCTATATCGATTATCCGGTTGGAAACTACACTGATTTATATTCACTGGGGGTCTGCTTTTTTCGCTTGTTTACCGGCAGACTCCCATTTGAACATCAAGACCGAAATCGCCTTGTGAGCCGAATTCTTACAGAAACTCCCCCGAAAGCCCACGATTTGCTAAGCGAAATACCCGCCGCAATTGGCGAGGTACTGTACACTCTTATGCGAAAAGACCCAGGAGAGCGCTACCAGACCGCAGGCGGACTATTGCACGACCTCAGGCGTATTTTAGCTAAACCACAAGAAGTTTTCAGTTTACGGGAAAAAGATAGCACGGGAGAGTTAAACCTAAGCGCACCACCGGTTGGCTTTGAATCCTGCTACGAGCTCATTAGCAATAGCCTACAGCAACAGCAGAGTGTCTTTTTTAGCGGGCAAGCCCTTTCAGGAAAGACTACCCTTCTACACAGCATACCGCGAAAATTTCCCCAGAATAGCTGGATCATGGTTAACCTTGTCAGCAGTGACAAAGAAAGCTGGGGAGGTGCAGTAAAAAAAATCATTTACAAGTCGGCCTTATTACTGGAACGCCGAGAAATCGCATCTTTACTGCAATCTGCCCGCGGACAGCATATCAACTCCTTTCTTCCGCCGGATTTCCGTGTGTCCGAAACTGCACAAGAGACCTTGGAAGATGAAGCGGTAAAAGAATATTTACAAAACTTTTTACTCAAATTTCTGCAGTTTTTACGTTCACGAAATATGCACCCCTTAATAGATGATTTTTCCTTCGCAGACACCCTAAGTATTTCCCTCTTAAATGCAGCAGAAATACCACTTGTAGCCTCACTACCCACTGATACAAACACCTTGAAACATTTTTCCGAAAACGCTTTTGTGGATTATGAACTCCAAGCCCTCAACCAAGATGATCGCAATTCCTTACTGCAGAACATCTTTAGTGGAAATATTTCACAGACAGATATCAATCGCATACTCGATAGCTGGAAAGATTACTCCATTTTCCCAGGTGAACTAATCCGCAACATCAGCATTATGCAAGCAAACAAAACCTTGACTTTCAAACGACCTGAAGGTTGGCAACTGGAAAAAGATGCTCATATTTCTGCCGATATACACAGTGCATTTCAGGAATACGTCCAGGAAAACTGCCGAAAGCTGTCCCGAAAAAATAGAAAACTTCTAACCGTCTCCGCATTTTTCCCCCGCGGTTTTTTTGCCAACGACATTGAAGGAATGCCAAAACAGATTGAAGCCTTAACACGAGCAAAGCTTGTTGAGCAGCAGAAAGATTCCCGCTGTACCCTGCCAGGTGAAGTTCGCCAATTTCTACTGAAAGATATTAGCAAGCGTAGCCGCGCCTTTTGGCTGAAGCAAGCTCTTGAACACATGCGACGCAAGCCCGAAAAATACCAGCGGGAAATCACTGACATTCTTATCGAACTGCAATCACCGGAAGCACCGGCACAACTGGATCTACTGATGCAACAATGGTGGAAAGAATATAACTACGGTCTTTTAGCGAAGTATTTTCTTATTGCAGGTTCCTTTGTTAAATCCGACCATGATTTTGTCAATGTAATGAATGATTTTTTAACCATTCGCCTTTCATTTAGAGATATTCACAGTCTACAACCCTTGATTGACCGAGCAGAACGAATCATGGAAGATACGAACCATTTTTCAGAGAAAGAACGATCAATACTGCTCACCGCCTGCGCAATGTACTACTACATTGTGGCAGACTTCAAAAAAGCTCTAACCTACACCGACACTTTGCTGCCAATAATGAAAAAACTCGGCGATACCAAGGTGGTCTATTTCGCCCATACCTTACGAGCGGTCATTTTATATTTCGCCGGAAATTTTGCTGCTGTTGAAGAATCATGTGAAGCGGCGATCCAATCAAAAACTGGCGAAGGTATTTGGGAACGAGAGGCATACACCTATTGCCTGCTTGCCCTACCCCAGGCTTGCCGAGGCAATATAGAAGGTGCAAAAAAGAATGCTGCCTACGGAATATCCCTGATGGACAGTAGCCCGAACCTGGCCGAAAAATCAGCCTGCCTACATTTTGCCGGTTTTGCCCACAGTTTTAATGGAGACTGGAAGCAAGGATTACAATATTCTCAAGGGGCCTTGGATATTGGAGAAAAACTGCATAATGCGCTATTGCTGTATAGTGCCCACTTTTCCATGGGATTAGGCTTGTTAATGAAAGACGATCTTGACCACAGTGAGTTGCACTTACAAAAAACCCTGGAGTTAGGCAAAAAAACAAATCAATTACTGGGAATGGATTGGGTTTACAATACGCTAGGCGATCTCTGTTTCCGCCGCCGCGATCGGCGGCAATTCGAAAGTTATCTACAGAAATTAAAAGAATTACAGCCCTATTTGGCCCATAGCCCGGCATATCAGATGAACATGGCAAAAAACAAGGGAATCTTAAGCCTGATGTACCAGGATTATCCCTCTGCTAAACGAAATTTCCTTATTGCGCTGGAAAAATCTCGACAGAAACAAAGCCCCATAACAATAGAGGAGGCCAGGATTTGCGCACTCCTCTTTCTATTACATGAAGAACTGGGCGATTTAGAAGCAGGCTTACAGTACAAGGAACGCGCATTAGAGATTTTTGATTTATACGGCCTTGAAAATGATAAAAAATATTACTTGCAACAAAATTGGCAAATACACACCAGCGAAAGCAGTTCTACAAGCCGAGGGTCATCATCTCTCAAGGAGACATTGACCTATGTAAATATTCTAAAAGCAACCGCCGTCATAACCTCCCTGACAGATCCCCAGCTTATCCTGCAAAAATTGACCGATATCCTTTTTCAAACATTTGGGGCCGAACGAATACAAATCAATCTACACATCGAAGAACAGGAATATCATCTTTGCCGTAACGCAGATGGGCAACAAAGTTTTGATGCTTTTGCAATCGAAGAACTCATTCAGGAAGCAAAACAGGAAGGAGAATGCCTAGTATTCAATGACTTAATGGAAGATCGCCCAAAATTAGCCGAAAATTCAAAAGCACCGGAAAGATCTATACTGATATACCCCATTCAGCAGGAGAATGAAACCGCAGGCTATATCTACCTGTCAAATTCAAGTTTACCGGGTACCTTTTCGCGCGAAGACATCCGAACCATCTCCGCAATCATAAACCAAGGCATGATTACCATGGAAAATGCCATCCACTTTGAAAATGAAAAAAAAGCCAGGGCCAATGCCGAGGCCACATTGAAAGCCTTCAAGTTGTTTGTCCCCTCTCAGTTTCTTACGGTAATCGCGCGCGAAGGAATCGACCAAATACGCCTTGGGAATGCCCTGCATACAAAAGCATCCATCCTGTTTTCTGATATCAGAAATTTCACCGCTTTATCGGAGCGAATGAGCCCGGAACACCTGATGCAATTTCTGAACTCATACATGGAAGAGGTTGTGGGTAAACAGATTTCAGCCAAGGGCGGGTTTATTGATAAGTTTATCGGTGATGCGGTTATGGCAATCTTCAATCAGGAATCGGCTGACCATGCTCTTTCGTCGGCAGTGGCTATTCAGCGGGCTTTGGAGCAGTTCAACCAAAACATGAAAAAAAATGGTGAACCCGTGTTAAAAACCGGTATTGGCATCAACACAGGTGAAGTTATTATGGGAACAGTAGGTACAACCGAACGAATGGATTCTACCCTGATTGGCGATGAAGTAAACCTTGCCTCGCGGCTGGAAAGCCTAACCAAGCAGTATGGAATCGATATTATTATCTCAGAGGGCACAGTAAAAAATCTTGAACGGCCGGAAGATTTCTTTTTGCAGGAGATTGATTCGGTTACAGTAAAAGGAAAAAGTGAAGCTGTTACCATTTACGGAGTATTTGACCACGAACCAATTGAGACTCAAAAACTCCGCCGCTCCTGTGAGAAAAATTTTATTTCGGGTATTTCACTTTACAAAGCACGTGAGTTCGAAAAAGCAGCTGAGCTCTTTCTGACATGCAAAAATATTCTTCCAGACGAAAAATCATTCCAGCTCTACATTGAACGTTGCCGCCAATACAGCAACAATCCTCCGGATGAAAGCTGGGATGGATCTGAAAAACTCGAATCAAAATAACACTGCACTATACGAACTACAAAGTCTTGCCAAAAAAACGCAATATTAGTATTTTCTAATACTGGAGGCTTACATGAAAGAATTGAAGGTTGATGTAGCAATAATCGGCTCTGGAACTGCGGGAATCAGAGCGCACAAAGGCGCTAAGAAACAAGGCGCCAGCGTTGTAATGATAGAAGGTGATCAGTATGGAACCACCTGCGCACGCGTGGGCTGTATGCCCAGCAAGTTATTGATTGCTGCCGCAGAAGCCGCCCACGGAGCCCATAATGCTAGCGATCTTGGCATCCACGCCAATGACATACAAATAAACGGGAAAGAGGTTATGCAACGGGTTCGTGATATCCGTGACCGTTTAACCGGACACACCGTAAAACAAACACTTTCAATTCCAGAAGAAGAGCGATTGATGGGATGGGCACATTTTGAAGACGACAATACCCTGCTGGTCGGAGATCACACCCGCGTGAAGGCCAAAAGCATCGTGATTGCAAGTGGTTCCCGGCCGATGATCTTGCCACTTTTTGACGGTCTGGAAGACAAGCTCATCGTTAACGATGATATTTTTTCATGGCAGGACCTACCAGAATCGGTCGTTGTATTCGGCCCTGGGGTTATTGGCTTGGAATTGGGACAAGCCCTTCACCGCCTTGGTGTACGGGTACGTATGTTTGGCGTTCAAAGCCTGCTAGGTCCTTTAAGCGATCCGGAGATAAAAGCCAAAGCAGAAGAAATATTTACCGCTGAATTTCCTTTGGATACCGATTCAAAAGTTGAGTCAGTTAGCCGAGACGGAGACAATGTAGTTGTTCGTTTTTACGATCGCAATAGCGATGGAACAAGGCAGACAAAAATCAGCGAAGAGCGCTTTGATTTTTGTCTAGCTGCAACCGGCCGAGTTCCCAATGTAGAAAAACTCAAACTGGAAAATACCAGCCTTACACTGGATACGAAGGGTGTTCCCCTGTTTAACAATAAAACCATGCAATGCGGCAGCTCAAGTATCTTTATTGCCGGGGATGCAAATAATGAGCTTCCCCTACAGCACGAGGCATCTGGAGAGGGAATGATTGCAGGCAGCAATGCCGCGCGCTTCCCCAATGTACAAGAAGGAAAACGCTATACACCCTTGAGTGTTGTATTTACCGAACCACAAATTGCTATGGTGGGAAAAAGCTGGCATCAGCTGGAAGATGAAAAAAAAGCTGATCCGACCAAGGATTATGCAACAGGAAAAATAAATTTTGCCCATGTTGTTAGAGCACGGGTTATGAATGATGCCCATGGTCTTATGCAGGTGTATGCCTCTGTTGCCGATGAGAAATTTCAAGGGGCTGAAATATTCGGTCCGAAAGCTGAACATTTTGCCCATCTACTAGCCTGGTGCAAAGAAGAAGGTCTTACCATACAGGAAATGCTAGACCGACCCTATTATCACCCGGTATATGAAGAAGGATTACGTAGTGCATTGCAACTACTGCAAAAAGCGCTGAATAAGAAAAAAGAAGGGGCTTGATAATTCAAGCCCCCGAAAGATTACACGCTAGATCACAAGCGAATATCAATACTCTTCAAAATCATCTTCATCCAGTTGGATGCGCGGCATATCGCTGGAATCTTCAGCCAGGGTAATGCCGGTTGATTTTGCTTTTGACGGCGCTGGTGCTGCCGGTTTTGGCGCCGGCTTTGAGGCCGAAGCTGTTGGATGTACCGACTTCAAATGTGCAACGGATGTGTGATGTGCTTGAGGCGCAGCCAAAGCCGGTCGCTTTTGCGTAGAAGATTCAACTTTGAAGAATCGCATGGTTTCCTCAAGCTGTTCGGCCTGAGCCGATAATTCTTCTGCAGTCGATGCTATCTCTTCACTGGCACCAGCATTTTGCTGGGTTACCTGATCAAGCTGAGCCAGAGCGGTATTTACCTGCTTTGCGCCAGAGTTCTGCTCGTTACTGGAAGCGCTAATTTCCTGCACAAGCTCAGCAGTTTTTCGAATATCTTCAACAACTTCCGCTATAGTTTTGCCTGCTTCTTCAGCAACTGACACACTGCGTTTTGAAACATCGCTAATTTCAACTGCTGCCTTCTGGCTACGTTCAGCCAATTTTCGAACCTCACTGGCAACAACGGCAAAGCCTTTGCCATGCTCACCTGCGCGAGCAGCTTCAATGGCGGCATTCAGAGCCAAAAGGTTTGTATTCCGAGCGATCTCTTCAATAATGGTAATGCGTTCGGCAATGTCACGCATGGCATCAACTGTCTGCCCAACTGCATTTCCACCATCAGCAGCATTTTTTGCTGCCTTTTGTGCCAGCTGATCTGTTGTGCTGGCGTTATCAGAGTTCTGCCGGATTGATGCTGCCATTTCTTCCATAGAGCTACTGACCTCTTCGCCGCTGGATGCCTGTTCTGCTGCACCTTGTGAAAGTTCCTGTGCCGAAGAACTCAGTTCAGCGCTTCCGGAGCTCACATTTTCACTGGCCATTTGAACCTGACGAACGATATTTGTAAGCCGTGACTGCATATCGCGCATAGAATCAGCCAGCATACCAATCTCATCTTTCTGAACAACATCCAGCTTAGCTGTCATGTCACCGTTTGCAAGGGATTCAGCAAAAGTAACACCTTTAAGCAATGCAGTAGTAATTAGCCGCGTCAGGAATACAGCAATAATAACCGCTAGAACAAGCGCAATAATCACACCGATGAGCATAATCACAACCGCGGTACTCACCCGTTGTACTGCCAAACTGGCAATGTTCACAGTCTGCGCCAAGCCTGCCGTTACAACAGCATCGGCAGCATCGAGTACAAGCTGCCCAGCTTCTTCCCGCTGTGCTCCAACCTCGTCTAACGCACGATACCCGGCCAAGATTGCAGCCATGGCTTCTTGATACCGCTCGGCGCTCTGTTTAATATTCCGCAACTGAATAATATTTGCCTGCAGGCTGCTGCCGTTGATCAGTCCATCAAGCAAAGAAAACATTGGAGCAAAGTTCTCCAGTGCCGCTTCCATTACATCATAATCCCGGGTTGCCTGCGACTTAAAGTTAGCAATACGCACAGCATTGCCAAGATCGATAACGTCATTTGCCGTTGTAAGACGACCAGCACGGCGGCGCAATGTAGCAGCCCCTGCCCCGGCATTGATTTCCTGCGTCTGCTGCTGGGTCTGGGATGCTATAAATGCATTACAGTTTTCAATAAACTCAGCTGCTGCATCATCTGCCTGCTGTCGTGCTGCTTCAACCTCCAGCACCAACTTCTGTGTTTCCTCTGCAGCCTCACGATACTCGCCAGCATGCTCAATCGCTTGCCGGGCGCCCTCCTGCAAAGCCTGCAAGTTCGAATATTTTGCTGCCAGGGCCTCGGCCTCTGCTAAAGCACCTTCCACCATGGCAAGGTTCTCCTGAGCAACTTCATAATAGGAAGAATCATAGGTAAAGGCATAGCCGCGCATTGCATACATCGTATAAAAGCTCGACGCCTGCACACGTGCCGAAATATCAACTTCAGGAATATACTGCTGATCCAATGACTTCGAATCACTTTGTATTTGCAGCATATTAATAATACCGATAGTACCAATGAGTAATACCAGCAATATTACCAAGCCAAATCCCAAGGCCATTTTCAGTCCAATTTTCATATCCTTAAGCATCAACACCTCCTTGTGGCTACAGACCGAATACATTCGGTTCCTCTGTATACATAAAAATCATAAAGCATGCATCGGGAATTGCAAGTAAAATTCATCTATAAATGATGAGATATGAAAAAACTCCAAATTTCCTCGTTCGCCTTACACGAAAAAGCAACCGGACCGGCAATTCTAGCCGGTAAAACCCGCGAACCACCCGGCCAATGGTGGCCGTGCCGGGTAATTATTACATATTTAATCAGAGAAATACCTTGAGAATTTGTATAAACCCGTCTAATTACACCATCAGCGTTTTCTTCCTGATATTCATCTGGCAAAAGACCAGAAAGTTGCACATGTCGTTGAACCCAAACTTCGATCTGCTGCGCAACCGAGAGTTTGGTGCCAACATACAAGCGGCCCAGATATGTTTTTCCACCATCAATTGGATTCAGCGGGTCTTGATCACCAGTAATATATAGGAGGGGCACAGCTCTGTTTGCCGAATATATCTGTGTGGGATCCCGCCAATCTGCCCCGGCGACAACAGCAACCGCCGCCAATGTATCTGGAAATTCATAGGCTAAGCGAAACACCATGGAGGCCCCGTTGGAAAATCCGGCAGCATATATCCGACCCGGATCTACAGGATAATTGCCTTTCAGGTACTCAGTCATGGCGGCAAAAAATGCCGTATCATTAGCGTTTCGGCGAATTGCTCCAATTACATCTTCACGGGGAGAGCCATCATTCCAATTCTGAGGATTGCCAATAAAAGATGCTAATTGATCGGGATGTTCGCGGGTTCCCTCAGGATACACAATTATGCAGTTCTCACGTTGAGCAAGATCATTCCACTGTGCATCTTCAAGAATTCCAAGCGCTGAGCCCCCACCCCCGTGAAACATAAAAATGACCGGCGCATTCTGCTGCACCCCGGGGTCATACACCCAAAATGTCCGTTCCATGCCATCAATCATAAGGCTGTGTTGATGCATTTCTTGCGGCATTGGATAAGCTGAGCTTGCACAAGCGGTAAACAATCCGGCAGACAGTCCGGCAAACAAAATCACAAAAATGCCGATGATTATTCTTTTCATGCACCAAGTGTAGCATGGAGTCAGGGATTAGGCATAAAAAAAACGGTATGCCTGGACGTCGGCGCATACCGTTTATCAGGATGTTGCCATCCCTTGTATTGTATATCGGTGCCGACGCCCAAAACTTGAGCCTGTGAATGAATTTTCTATAGCCTGCCTTGCCTATTATTTTCTGACTGGCAAATGCGGAATGAGCTGTTGCCAAATGCCGATGGCAATATCCAATTTTTCCGCCAGTGGCAATTCTGTATGACTGCCATCAGAATGCACAAGGGTTACCGCGTTTGTTGCCGATTCAAAACCGGCGCCAGGGGCTGAAACATCGTTGGCAACAATTGCATCTGCCTGAGCTTTTTTCATTCGCTGCAAGGCATCTGCCCGCAGCTGTTCTGCTGTAAAACCAGACTGAGCCCGGAATGCAACCAAAAAGGTTTCTGGAGAGACAGCTTTTATGCCATCAATTATTTTCGGCGTTGGTTCAAGCTCTATTGTGTAGGGATTTCCGGAATGAGTAGACACCTTGTGATCGGCCGGGGCGGCTGCCTGCCAGTCGTTTACTGCAGCGGCTGCCAGGCAAACATCCACCTGACTTGCTTGCAATTCTTCCTGCACAGCATCCAGCATTTCCTGGGTGCTTTCTGTATGACGGATGCGCACATCGTCAGGTAGGGCCGCTGCATACTTGCCCAACACCAAGGTTACCTCTGCACCCAGAGCCGAGGCAGCCTGAGCCAAGGCAATGCCCATTCGGCCGCTGCTGTTATTGCTCACAACACGAATTGGGTCGAGGTACTCTATTGTGCGGCCTGCGGTAACAAGCACTCGTTTTCCGCTAAGCGGGCGAGCGCCGCCGAATGCCATGAGTACACGCACCATTGCCGCAACATTTTCCGCGCTGGGGATTTTTGCCTTGCCTTCGCTTACCGGCGGCACAAAAACGGGAATACCGGCATCATTAAGCGATGCAATGTTGCGCCCGACAATTGGATGCCGATACATTGGCTCATGCATAGCCGGAACAATAAGAACCGGGATTCGCTGCCCAAGTGCGGTTGTTACCACAGTCGTAACCGGGGTATCGTCAATGCCACAGGCAATTTTGCTTACCGTGTTGGCCGTTGCTGGCGCAACAAGCACCATATCGCAATTATCCGGCACATTTCCAGCCAGTGCAACATGCTCGATGGCGCCACTAATTCGGGTAACAACCTTGTTCCCCGTCGCCCACTCCATCAATTCAGGTGCAATAAGTTCGGTGGCGGCCTGAGTCATCACTGGGTATACCTGGGCCCCCTGCCTCATGAGCAATCTGGCAATATCAACACATCGGACAGCCCCTACACTGCCACACATAGCCAGAACGATTTTTTTTCCAGCCAGAGTATTTCCGCTACTACCGATTATATCCATTGATGGGTGCTGATCTACCATAGTATCCTCCCGAAAAATTCATTCGAATTATAATTTAGATTTGTTCCAGCAATTTCCAGCCGGATCGAAACAACAAGAGTGTTAGCGCCAGACGCGGTATGCGAAACAACGCCGCGGCGGCATAGAGCCCAAAAGGCACTTTGAGCATGCCTGCAAGCCAGGACACGGTTGAAAACGGAATTGGAGTCAAGGCTGCTAAAAAAACTGCCCAAAAACCTCCACGGCGAATCCGCTTTTCTCCTTGCTCGCGATAAGGCTGAACAGCCCGCTGAACAATACCAAGATGCCCCAAACTCCGCCCGATGGCATAACCGCAAATACCGCCCAAAACTGAGGCCAAGCCGATGGTCAGAATGACTGGCACAAGCGGCCACTCAATCAACAATGGCATAATTACATCCGGAGTGAGCGGGACGATAAAGGTATCCACCAGAATTACAAAAAGAAAAACTCCGGGCAAGCCAATTTGCTGTGCCAGCAGATCACCGGCTACACGTAACTGAGGTGCAAATGGCACAAACAATAGGTATAAAACAAGGAATGCTGCTAATATGCCTGCCGTTCGCAAGATCGTATCTTTGCCTATCATGTCTGTCGGGAGTATAGAGCAGTTGGCCCTATTTGTCTAATAGCAAGGATAGAGTTTGCGTATTGCCCCATGCAATTTTTCCCGCTACCATATTGCTATGAATACTATAGCCCAAGCACTGAATGATGTGTGGATGCGTAAAAATCAAGCTGCACTTTCTGCTGGAAGAGACCCCGCGGAGATTCGGGTTCTACTGGCTACCAAACGGGTTGAGGCTGACCGAATTTGCCAGGCAATTGCAGCGGGAGCTGATTTAATTGGAGAAAACCGGGTGCAGGAGGCTTTGGAAAAACAGGAAGCACTTGCCCCCTACTTTGGAAACGCTGATGAGAAAACGCAGCCTGACAGACCCAAGCTTGAACAGCATTTTATCGGCCATCTTCAATCAAATAAAATAAAAGATATGCTCTCTTATGCTCAGATGCTGCACAGTCTTGACCGCATTAGCTTGGCGGAAAAACTTGAAACAATACTGGAACAGCACAACAGGGACTTTCCGGTTCTGATACAGGTAAACACAAGCCAAGAAGAAAGCAAATTCGGGCTCATGCCTGATGAGGTGATGGACTTTGTTCAGCACGTGCTTGATCTGCCGCGCCTGCAATTAAAAGGATTCATGACCATCGGTTTGAATAGCTCCAATTCCGAAGCAGTCCGTGAAAGTTACCGGAAATTACGCATACTGCGTAACGAGGCCCAACAGCAGTTTTCTGTTAGCTTGCCTGAGCTATCAATGGGGATGTCGGGAGATTTTGAATTGGCTATTGCAGAAGGCGCAACGATTATTCGACCCGGTTCGGCGGTTTTTGGGTATAGAGGCTAATATCTATTTTTTTGTACAGAAAATTGAGTTTGAGAATACAGTGCAGTATGGAGCATTCTGATCATCGCGCAAAAACGTTTCCGGAAAATCCAAACTAGCCAAATGATCCCGGCGGCGGCTGTGAATACCACCTAGTTTACTAGCGCTTAGATCTACAACCGGAATTTTTTGTTCAAGCAAAACTCCCTGTTCAATGCGGGGTACCAAAAAGTATTTTTCCTGCACGCCTGCATTGGCACAGACAGCCAAAACCATAGCATCCAAAAGATTTTCACGCTGAACGCGTTCGTTTTTGCCCCAGTCTTCCCAGGCTTCTTCATATGTCTGCCGGGCCGTTGGCCACGCATCTTCTAAAAGATCAATCCGCTGCTCAATTCCTTCCTGTGTTCGCTTGGATAAGAGAACCCCAGCATCTTTTTTCTTCTTTTTTGCTGATTGACAATTTTGATTTAACAAGCGAAAAAGCGTCTCGGGGTGAGCTTCCAGTATACTGCTGGAGAGGACCGGTACTACCTGGAGGATAGCCCGCACCTGCTTGATTCGAAAAATCATATTCCAACTTTGCTTGGTAAGTGTTTTACCAGTTATTTGTTTATGCAGATCAGCCGCTTCCTCATAGTTTGATGCATAGACTGCTTCCAAAACTGGTGAACTTGGCACCGAGCCGACAAAACGCCCGCCGTTTACTACCCGCTCACGTAAAAGCCGCCGGGCACCATCTTCACGATGCATAACGTCATCAGGAGTAATAAGTCCATCTTTTACTGATTGTGCAGATAAAGAAGATATTGGCAAGTTCACAAGTGAAATACGGGACTGCACTACCTTTTCAAGAAGACTAGAGGGTAAAAATATATCACTTGCAGCCATTTTCCCATCGTGAAAACTGGCTGCAAAATGGAGATCCCACTCACCGCTGGAGTTCAAGCTTGCCAAGACCCATCCACCAGAGGCTACACTAATGCCTAAAACCATGCTCATGTTGAATTAAAATATAACTCATTGATGACAAAAGTGCCAGTATTTTCTTGATTCAGCTGATTTTCCGTCTATTTCGTTGCTTTTTCGAGCAATCTTGACAGCGCAACAAAGGCCGTGATAGTCTCGCTAATCTAAACGGGCTGTAGCGCAGGGGTTTAGCGTACAGGTCTGGGGGACCTGGGGTCGGCGGTTCAAATCCGCCCAGCCCGATAATTTGGGGGTGCATTCGCACCCCCTGTTTTATTTGAGGTCGGGCACCTTGCCTCCAGCAAGGGGTCCGCCCAGCCCGATAA
>CAYNNU010000011.1:0-7459 GCA_964398645.1 uncultured Spirochaeta sp. | reverse complement strand
AAGGCTTTCAAATTTTTTTTAACTTTTGTTAAAATTTTACTTGACGAATACTACCCTTTGCATTATTTTAACAATTGTTAAAAGTTTTACCTTTTGTTAAAACCAAGGAGCGTATCCGTGCGATCAGGCCCAAAAAAAACGCGAGAAACCCGGCGCAAAAAAATACTGCAAACTGCTTTGGAAATTTTACCCCAAAGAGGCTTTGACGGAATCACCATAGAAAGCATTGCAGACGCCTTGGGCTACACAAAACCAGCCATCTACTATTATTTCAAAAATAAAGATGCCCTTTTAACCTCCCTGGTAAGTGAATACCTGCAGGACGCTTACCAAGCCATCAGCCGTATCACGGACGGAGATGGCAGCCCAAAAGAACGACTCATTCATATCATTTGTTTTTATGTTGACAGAAATCGCGAACAACGCGGCTACTTTGCTATTGACCATCACGTAGGCGGGTTTATGAAAAAAATGCCCGATACTGCCGAAGCCAACGAACTGCGAAAACTGAGCACAAAAATTCCCAGCCGAATTATCAACCTGATAAACGAAGGCATCGAAGCTGGAGAATTTCGCAACGAAGACCCCGCCGTGCTTGGAAGCCTGATTTTCAGTCTCCTTGCCGGCGTTTTAACCCACATGGAAATGCCATCCCTCTCTTCACTTGGAATTGAGGGATTAAAACAAAAAGTGTGCGATTTTGCACTCAAAGGAATAGTACTATGAAAATATCTTTCAAAGGATGGGCACGGTTTGTTACCAGAAAGCCCTGGACCGTCATAGCCCTGACGGCAATCATCACCCTTGGCCTCGGCTTCGGCATGTCAAACATACGCGTAGATGCAGACATGACCGATGACATTCCATCAACCATCCCGGAAAAAGTTTTCTACGACAAAGTAGGAGTAATATTTCCAGCTGACGATTTTCTGATCGTGGCCCTGACAGATTCACGCGGCATCTTCTCACCCGAAATGCTGAAGCAGGTTCACGACTGGACAGAAGCTTTTTCCGGCCTACGTGGCGTAAAAGGCATTCTGAGCCTAAGTTCCGCCGGCATTATCACAGGCGATGAGTACGGGCTCAATATTATTGATGCAATGCCCTTTGTCCCTGAAAGCCCGGAAGAAATTGCGGAATTCCGCGCCAGGATCGAGGGAAGTGATATCACCACAGGTCTTATCGGCGCAGATGGACAATCAACCGCAATCATCATAACTGCAAAAGAAGGAATCGACAGCCAGGCACTTCCACGAGTTGTACTGCGCCTTCCTGCATCGGCAATAGAAACCGTAATTGATGAAATCTCGCAGCTGGAAGGAATCCAGAACGTATACCGGGGAGACAAAGACAGCGACTGCATCGATGCTGAAGTTACTTTTTTGACAGATATTTCACCCGATCAGAACAACATGACTGGAATTCTGCTTGAGCCGACTGCAGATACTGATCTCGAGCAATTACTTGCACAAGCTGAAATCATTGCGGCCACATACGAGGGAAAAGCGAGCTCATCTGAAGCCTCCGCCCCTCTCTACGACAGGGTAAACGCCCTAATGAGCCACCTTGCAAAAGATACTGATGGTCCGGTATATGTTTCTGGAGCGAAAGCAGTAAGCGGCATCGTCGGACGGCTTTTGATAAGCGACCTCGCCTTACTTTTTCCCATCGTCATTCTAATTATCGCAATAGTTCTGTTCATAAGTTTTCGATCAGTTCGCGGTATTTTTCTGCCGCTGGGAAATGTTGTTCTTTCAGTAATATGGGCAATGGGATTGATGGGTTTGCTTGGTCAGGCTCTGTCCATGGCAACCATGATTCTTCCAATCATTCTGATTGCTGTTGGAACAGCCTACACCATTCACGTAATCAATCGATATTACGAAGAACTACATCATTTTGATGACAAGAACGACGCCCTGGAAGAAGCAATTGCACAGGTAGCCTTGCCAGTCTTTCTTGCTGGGGTTACCACCTTCATCGGGTTCTTTTCGCTCGTAGCCTCCCGAATCTCGGCATTGCAAATGTTCGGGGTTCTCTCAGCATTAGGAATTCTTTTTGCACTCCTATTAAGCCTTACGTTTACTCCTGCAATTATGAGTATTCTCGGCCGACCCAAAACAAGCAAAAGGACTGAAAAAGACAGCCCATTTGCCACTCTTTTGGGAAAAATCGGTGCTGCAGTGGTTACACACCCGCGAAAAACCGCTGGGATTGGCCTTTTCGTGGTTGCCTTCTTTGCAATTTTTATTCCAAGGGTTCATTTTGAAACCAACACAATCAACTCTTTCAAAAAAGGCAGTGAGGTTCGGGAAGCTTCAATGTATTTGAATGAAAACTTCAGCGGCATCACTGTAATGACAATCGTTACGAATGTTGAAGAAGAAGGCGGAATCCTGAACCCTGAGGTTCTTCGCGCTATGGACGGACTACAGGAACGACTTGAATCATTACGCCTTGACGGCGAAATAGTGGTCGGGCCGGAAGATCCTGGCTATGAAAACGCCAGCCCCATCGTCGGCGGCTCTCAGTCCATTGTCACCTTTATCAAAGGGATTAACAAAGCACTAAATGCTGATGACCCGGCATTTGACAAGGTGCCGGATGACATCACGCCTCAAGAGATTACTACCGAGCGCTACACATACGCCGATGGAATACTCAAAGAGTATGATTTTGATACCAACGAATATTTGGGCGATTACTATGAAGATGAAGACTTCACCGTCGAGACCGATGACACCGGCAGTTTCGCCTACTTGGACATGTGGGGAATTGAACGCAAGATCGACCTTTCTACCGGCCTTGCGATTGATCTTATCCCTGGCGATATCTACGCTGGTCAGCTGGTATTCCAGTACGAAAACTCTGGTGATCCGGAAAATATCGCAGCCTTCATGGATATTCCCCGACAAAACGCCCGAATCAATGTATTTTTGAAAACTGCCAGCTCTACCCTGATTGGCCAAATTCAAAATGAAGCTCGAAAATATATCAGCGAAAACTTTCCAGCGCAGGCAACTGCTGATATTACCGGCTCATCAAATCTGACACTTGCAGTTTTGAGACTACTGGTAGAGAGCCAAATATCTTCAGTTTTGGCATCTCTGATCATCGTATTCATCTTTATCAGTTTGATGTCCCGCAGCCCGATAGAAGGATTATTTTCGATCATCCCGCTGTCCTCAGCACTGATCATCAATTTTGGTCTGATGGGATTGGCAGGTATTTCCATCGATATTTCGACGGCAACCATCGCAAGTATCGGCATCGGAATTGGCATCGACTACACACTTCACTTTTTAGAGCGTCTAAAAGCCAGCCTGCACTCATTAAAGGATATGAAAGCTGCTGTAAGCCATACCATGGAGACCACCGGGAAAGGGATTTTCTTTAACGCCCTGGCGGTAGCCGCAGGATTTTCGGCACTCATGCTCAGTCAGCTGCGGGGAAATATCTATATGGGTCTTTTAATGGCCTTGATTATGATTAGCAGTTCTGTGTTTGCAGTTAGCTTACTGCCTTCACTGCTTACCATCTTTAAGCCCAAGTTTTTACAAAAGGCCGCTGAATAAACAATCAATATTTTAGGAAAAGGAGAAAAAAATGAAAAAAATTACCCTTAGTATTATCGCTCTGGTAGCCTTTGCGTTGCCGGCATTCAGCCAGGACCTTACCGCCCTGCTGGACAAAAATGAAAATCAGCCGCGACCACCTGCAACCGAAGGTCAAATGCAAATGATTATCCAAAACCAGGCTGGTCAGCAGCGAATTCGGGAGATCACCGCATATACTCGCATTGATGCATCGGGAGACCAGTACCAAACCCTGGTATTTACTGCACCTGCCGATGTACGCAATACCCGCTTTCTTACAATCGATTATGAAAATGAAGCACAGGATGATGAGCAGTACATCTTCATTCCAGCCTTACGCCGGGTTCGTACTATCGGCACCTCCGGGGGCGAATCAAAAACCGGCGCGTTCCTGGGGTCAGACTTCACCTATGCCGATCTAGGCTCACTAGACCGCAGTAATTTCAACGCCCGAATCATTGGCGATGATAGTATTGATGGCGAAGATTTCTACATTGTTGAGTTTACCGCAAAAGATGATGAGGTAATCAGCAATTATGGCTATAGCAAGGTAGTGCGTTGGATTCATAAGGAAAACGCTACTTCCCGACAGTCCGAATATTACGATGCTGATGGCAATCTGATTAAACGCCTAGTCGTATATGGACAGCACCTGGTAGACGGCCAGTACTGGCAATTTGAGCGCATGGAGATGTCTAATCTGGAAACCGGTGGAAAAACCATCTGGGCATTTACCCAGACAAACATCCTTCCCTCAATCGACCAGCGCTACTTCACCCTTCGATTTCTGGAGAGGGGGCGATAATGCAGAAAGCAAGAATTCTGTTTGTTGCAATACTGGCAGTACTGGTGCCGGCAGCCTTTGTGGCTGCCGAGGCGCCCCCCATCTTGGATCTGTATCCAACAGGGAGCCTGAGTGCCGCTGCTCAGACAATGCCCTGGGGGGATGATGCGCTTTCCTACAGCGGATTTCGCGGCACCCTCAATCTGGACGGCTATGCCTTTGATACCCTATGGGTCTATATGTCCGTGTATGGCTATACAAACCTTGCCGGTCTTGCCAACACCATCAGCTGGAACGATGAGTTTTTCGGCCCAACCGTAAGCTACAGTGTATCTGGCAATGAGCTTCTTCTGGCTATTCTAGAATTACAGGAAGCCTGGGTTGATTTTCCTGTAGGTGCCATGGACATCAGAATTGGGCAGCAAATACTTGCCTGGGGTCAGGCTGACGGGAATAATCCCACCGATATTCTGAATGCGCGGCGCATTGGAACACGCTTTACATCATCACTTGATGAACAAAAAATCAGCAGCCCTGCAGTCAATTTGACTTACAACCTGCAGAATAATCTGGGCACAGTGCAGGCAGTATTCTTACCCATATCAATCGCCGCTGATCTGCCATCTATTGCGATGAATCTGACTATTCCCGGTGCAACTACCACGAACATCACTATTTTAGATGACGAAAATCCGGAAATAGCCATAGAAAATGTTGAAGGCGGCATTCGCGGCCTGTTTTACCTAGGCAATATCTCCTGTTCCGCCAGCTACTTCACCGGCCTGGACCGCTACCCGGATTTTGCTGTGGAAAGCACCTTCGTTTTTCCAACCTTGAATATCACCATGACACCGGAGCACAACCGCATCCATCAACTTGGCTTTGATGTGGTTTTGCTTTCTGGAGGATGGGATATTCGAACAGAGTGGGCCGGAACCCTCACTGGCGACCTGCAAGGAAACGATCCTGCAATGAAAAATTCTTCTATTTCCGGTGTATTGCAGATTTCACGAAGCTTCTGGGATGGAAGACTTACAGCTACCGGCGCCTGGTCACCGCGCATCATTGTGAACTACACAGCGCCCGAGGACTACGCCGATCCGAGTGACCAAATGCTGGCCGAGCAAATCCGTCAATATGATGGTCAGGCATATCCTTTTGAAAATGCCCTAACCTTCCGCATTGCCGGAAAGTTCAAAAATGAAACTGTCCAGCCAGAGGCCATGTTTTTAGTTGAGACCGCTGCCCGCGACTGGCTTGCCACCGCTGCAGTGAACTGGAATATGGCTGATGCATGGAGCCTCAAACTGGGAAGCAGTTTCTACGGATCTTTTTTAGCTGAAGGCAACAGCGACCGGGAACTGGGAATATTCTCTTCATCTGATACGATTGATGATGACAATATCTACATTGAACTAAAATATAGCTTCTAATCCATTGTCCCCGAAAAGACATTCGGGGGCAGCTTCCTTCTGTTTTGCAGAATTTTATTTTTTTTTATCAAAAAGTGAAATTCAGTTGCAATATAGATGCTTTGCTCCTACAATTTTCTTGTAATGTTTCATTATATATTTTTAAGGAGGATTTCATGAAACAAGATTTATCCGTCAACAGTATTATCAACACAGGTTTGAAACAGGGGCTAACCAATGCTTTGCCGCTTCTGGTAAACGCTCTTCTTTGGGGCGTAACTATTTGGATTCCTTATTTGAACATCGGTACCACAATTGGTCTTTTCTCTGGTGTTATCGCAAAAGCCGGCCGCGGAGAGCAGATTTCCTATACCGAAGTATTTAATCCGGAGTACCGCAAGTACATGGGTAACTACTTTCTGGTTATCGGTTTGATGAGCATGGGAATCATTGCAGCAACTGCATTTTTTGTTGTTCCTGGTATCGTATTGGCTATTGCATGGTCACTCGGTGTACTTTTTGTAGTAGATAAAGGCGAAAGCCCACTCGAAGCTTTGAATCACAGTAACGAAGCTACCTACGGCAAAAAATGGACAATCTTCGGCGGCTTGCTTGTTCTTGGCATTATTGTAATGATCGTTAGCGGAATCATTTCTGCAATTGGAATGAAAATTCCGGTTATTGGCTTTCTGTTACCATTAATTGCAATGGCTCTTTCTGCAAGCGTAATGATCACAGCTCAGGGTCATATTTACAACACCTTGGCTGAGTAATATTTTTAGCAATACGTTTTGCTTGGACAACATTTGTTGTCACGCAAAAAAAGGCTGCCACTCGGCAGCCTTTTGCGTTTTTTACGAACACCTGGGAATTGAGACTACACAAAAAAACGAATAAGTGCCCGCAAAAAGCGTGAGTTCATCCGCTTCATCATCCAGTCTTCGCATACCATTTTGTTAATCATGGAAATTGAAGGAAATGAGTGCTGCATCATCATAATGCTGAACATGGACTTTTTATACTGCATGGCAAACACCCACTCATGAATCAATTCGCTGGCAGCCTCGCCGACAATTGTTACCCCGAAAATCCGGCCGAAACGGTTAGTGATAACCTTAATAAAGCCATCCGGATGGCCGTCGGCAACTGTGCGCCCATAGCTCTTGTAATCCTTCTGGATAATCTCAAACTTAATACCCTTCTCGCGCGCCTGCTCTTCGGTTAAGCCGACCTGAGCGATTTCCGGCTGAGTAAACACCGACCACGGCACAAAATACCGCTTCCGCTGAAACATTCGCATCGGCACCGGCGAGACCGCGCGCATCAGGGCCAGCATGCCCTGATGCATTGCCGCATGCGAAAAGAGCGAATGCCCATTGCAGTCGCCCACAGCGTATATGCGGCGGCGGTTGGTGCGCATATATTTGTTCACCGTGATTCCGGCCGCCGTGCTGCGAATACCCGCTTTGTCCAGCCGCAAAGGCTCCAGTACAGGCTGGCGGCCAGCAGCAACCAGCACCTTTTGCGAGCGCAGCTGAATCGATCCAGCAGAACCAGCATCCCCGGCAGCGTCCTCCATATCGGGGCAATTTCCGCCCTCTAGCGGCCGTGCCGTCAGAACTATCTGTCCACTTTGTTCATCGTGGCGCACCTGCTCAATCTTACAG